>CAYZWR010000008.1:0-58469 GCA_964481735.1 uncultured Thermoanaerobaculia bacterium | reverse complement strand
CGCGACGAAGGGGGAGACGATCGAGCTCCCGGCCGGTACCGAGCTCCGCCTGACCCTGCGCCAAGCGGTCACCGTGGCGCGCTGAGGCGACGGCTCAGGAACCGCTCCCCAGGGCATTCACCCGGACTGCGTTGGGCTGCCGTTCAAGGTCGAGGCGCGCCCGCTGGGCCTCGCCCCCGGCCTCGACTACAGCGACGTCGCGGAGCTGCTCGAGGTGGCCGAGGGCCCCGGCCACCGATGATCCTCTGCGACGCGCACCTCCTGCTCTACGCCTGCAACTGGAGCGCGCCGGAGCACGACCGGGCGCGGCGCTGGCCCGAGCGGAGCCTCTCCTCGCCGACGCCCTGCTCGCCGCCCTGGCGCTCGAGCACGGCGCGACGCTCGCCACCCACGACCGCGACTTCCGCCGCTTCGAGGGGCTCGACCTCGTGGACCCGCTGGCTGGCTGAGTCCGAGGATGGGTCGGGGCCCGCGCCTGCCCGCCGGGGTGGTGGGTCGAAGCCCGGCTCGAGTGAGACTTCGTTGCCCGCGAAGCCGGCTGTCCGGGAACCCGGGAGAGCGGTCGAGTCTCTACGCAACTAGCGCCTGGCCGCGTTGAGCGTCCGGCGAACCCCCAGAGGAGATTGCGCATGAAGTCCCGTTTCGCCCTTTCGGCTCTCGCGCTCACCGCGATCGCCGCGCTCGTTGCCCTGCCGCTCGTCGCCCAGGAAGCTCCCGCTCCCGCCCCGCAGGCGCATCACGGGCGTCACGGCGGTGGGCCGCCGGTCTACGACCTCGCGGCCGAAACCACGATCTCCGGTCGGGTCGCCGACGTGGTGCCCCAGAGCTGCGCCTGTGGTGGCCTTCACCTGAAGCTCGCGACGGCGAGTGGCGAGCTCGAAGTGGGGCTCGGTCCCGCCGCGTTCCTCGGTGAGCTGGGCGCCCAGTTCGCGGTCGGCGACGAGCTCCAGGTCACCGGAGCGAAGCCGAAGAACGAAGCGCCGGCCGACTTCCTGGCGCGCTCGGTGAAGAAGGGCGAGTCGACCTACGAGCTCCGCGACGCCGCCGGCGCCCCACGCTGGACGGCGCAGGGCACGGCCTGCCCGATGCATCGCCAGGGAGCCAAGGTCGGCTGAGCGCCGGAGCGCGATCCGCGAGATGATTTCGCGGGCGTGGAGGGAATGACCATGCTGCGAGGTCACAGGCCGGCGTTGCTCGTCTGGGGATTGCTGCTCGCCCCGGGCATGGTGTTCGCGGAGCTTCGCGTTACCGGGCCCTGGGCGCGGCTGCAGCCGCCGTCGGCGGAGATGTCGGCCGCGTTTCTCGTGATCGAGAACGCCGGCACCGAATCCGAGGCCCTGGTGGGCGCCAGCTGCGCCTGCGCCAGGGCGGTCGAGCTGCACGTCATGCAGGACATCGACGGCAAGATGACGATGCGACCCGTCGAGCGCTTCGAGATTCCCGCGGGCGGGAGGTTCGAGCTTCGCCCCGGGGGTCCGCACCTGATGCTGATCGGCCTCACCTCGCCGCTCTCGACCGAACGGCCGCTCGAGCTCCGCCTGCGCTTCGAGCGCGCCGGAGAGCAGACGATCGTGGTGCCGGTGCGCGATCCACGGGCCACCCCTGCCCAACCATGAGGCGCGGGCGGAGAGGAGCTCTCCTTCGGGCGGGAGGTGCCCTCCTGCTGGTCCTGGCGGGCGCCTGCTCCGATCCGCTCGCCGACCTCCCGCCGCTGCCGATCGGTGGCGAGCTCGAGCTCGCCACCGCGGGAGGCGGGGCCCTCCGCCTCGCCGACCATCCGGACGAGGTCAAGCTGATCTTCTTCGGCTACGCGAGCTGTCCGGAGATCTGTCCCACGACGCTCGCTCGCCTGGCGCGGGTGCAGACCGCGCTCGGCGAGCGGAGCCGGGGGCTCTTCTCGGTCTTCGTCTCGGTCGATCCGGAGCGCGACTCGCCCGAACGGCTGGCGGAGTTCGTCCACTTCTTCGGGATCCGCGGCGCCGGCGCGACCGGGACGCCGGAGCGGATCGCGGCGCTCGCCAAGGCCTACGGCGCCTTCTACGAACGGGTCGAGGGGCCGACCGCGGCGCAGTACCTCATCGACCACTCGACCTTCATCTACCTCGTCGACCAGCGCGATCGGGTCCGCCGGCTGGTGCGCAGCGACGACTCGGTCGAGCAGATCGCCGACTGGGTCCGGCGACTGCTCGACCATCCGGCCGGCTGACTCGGGAGGATCTCAGGCCGCGCGGCCGAGCAGCCATTGGCGGAGCGTCGACTTCGGCGCCGCGCCGACCAGGCGGTCGACCTCCTTGCCTTCCTTGAAGAGGATCATGGTGGGGATCCCCTGGATGTAGAGCGGCGAGGCGATCTCGGGATTGTCGTCGACGTTCACCTTGGCGATCCGCACCTTGCCGGCGAGCTCGCCGGCCAGCTCTTCCAGGATCGGCGCGATCATCCGGCAGGGCCCGCACCAGGGGGCCCAGAAGTCCACCAGCACCGGGACCGATCCCGCGATGCTCTGTTGAAAGGCCTGGTCGCTCTCCAGCTTCTCGATCTGCTGCACGGTCGTTCTCCTCGTGGGTCGTGGGGGCGGCGCCCCGACGGGGTGCGCTCGATGGGGAAGAGACCGGACGGACGCGAAGGGTTCCCGGGCGCCGGCCGCTCAGCCGGCGGCCACGGCGGCGAGGATGCGGCGGCGCAGCTCCGGCGTCAGCTGCTCGCGGGAGAGCGTCAGGCAGGCGGCGCCGGCGAGATCCAGGGTGCCCAACAGGCTCCGGCAGCGGGCGCAGAGCGCCGCGTCCGAGTAGGCGAAGGGGACCCGGCGGTCCATCGCCTCGAGCTTGGCGTGCAGCAGGTCGAGACAGACGCGGCGGGAGTGGGTCGCCGGTGGCGCCGGACGCTGCGGCAACCCCGCGGCCAGCACCTGACGGAGCTTCAGCCGGGCACGATGGAGCCGGGTCTTGACCGTCGCCTCCTTGAGGCCGAGCACCGAGGAGATCTCGGCGGTCGAGAACTCGGCGAGATCGGCGAGCACCAGGGTCTGCCGGAAATGCTGCGGCAGCTCCCCGATGGCTTGCTCGACGAGCTCGCGCGCTTCCTCGCGCAGGCTGGTGGCGAGCGGATCCGCGCGCTCGTCGGGCAGCTCGGGAACGCTCGGCCCGGGTCGCGGCGCGAGCTCGGCGAGCGATTCGAGGGACTGGAGATGCCGCGGCTCGCCGGCGCGGCGGCGATGCATGCGCTGACAGGCATGGCGGGCGATGGTGTAGAGCCAGGCGCGGGCGTTCTCCACCCGCTCGAGCTGGCGCCAGGCGCGGGTCGCCTGCACGAAGGCCTCTTGGGCGACGTCCTCGGCATCCGAGCCGTCGCCGCACGAGCGGCGCAGGTAGGCGAGCAGGCGCGAGCCCTCCTCGTCCACCAGGCGGACGAGGGCCGCCGGGGCCTCGTCCGTTCGGGGCGCCGCGGTGGGGGCTCGCTGGCGGCGAGCGGCGCGGCTCAACTCAGCCATTTGATGGCGACGAAGCCGAGCACGCCGGCGGCGGTGAGCGCGAGCAGGGCCCACTCGAGCTTCTCCTCGAGGAAGGGGCGGACCTGGGCGCCGTACCGTCCGATCAGCCCGGCGACGAGAAAGAAGCGGAACGGCCGGCCGAGCGCCGAAGCCAGGAGGAAGAGCCAGAAGTCGAAGTGGAACCAGCCGGAGGCGATGGTGAAGACCTTGTACGGAATCGGCGTGATGGCGGCGACCAGCACGCCCCAGAAGCCGTACTCGCCGTACCAGCCCTGGACCTGGGCCATCACCGCCTCGCCGCGGTAGAACTCGACGATCGGCTTGCCCACCGTGTCCCAGAGCGCCCAGCCGATGAAGTAGCCCAGCGCCCCTCCGAGGACCGAGGCGGCCGAGCACCAGAAGGCGTAGCGCGCCCAGCGCCGCGGCGTCGAGAAGGTCATCGCCATCAGCAGGACGTCGGGCGGCACCGGGAAGAAGGACGACTCGGCGAACGACAGCGCGAAGAGCGCCGGCACGGCGTAGGGCGTCGCGGCCCAGTGCAGGGTCCAGAAGTAGAGCTTGCGGATCGGATTGCGCGTGGCGCGCGCCTGCTCGAGCGCGGAAGCGGGTGGGGTCTCGACGAGTTCGGGACGCATCGGCGCGGCAACTCCAACAGAAAGAGGGCGACGCCGCAACCGCGCCGGCGGCCGGCCGCGGACCGAGCGCGATCGCGCGCGGGGGCGGGAACCGGGCGGGGCGCTCCGGTCTCTAAGCGCAGGCGACCGATGGCGCACCCGCGGAATCGACCGGCGGAGCGCTCGCGGTGCGGAGGCGGCATGGGAGAGGGACCGGGAAGGACGCGAGAGACCGGGAGGGGGAGCGGCGCGGGAGGACCCCGGGTCGTCGAGCTCTCACCCGAGCAGCTGGCGAGGCTGCTCGCAGAGGGCGGCGTCAGGCTGCTGGACGTGCGGCAGTCGCTCGAGCACTGGCTCGAGCGGATCCCGGGCTCCGAGCTCGCGCCGCTCAGCGCGTTCGACCCGGCGCGGTACGCCGCGGAGGCTGGCGCCACGGTGCTCTACTGCCGGTCCGGGGCGCGCTCGCACGCCGCAGCGTCCCGGCTGAGCGCGGCGAGTGGACAGCCGGTGCGCCATCTCGCGGGTGGAATCAACGCCTGGAAGTCGAGCGGTCGCCCCATCGAGCGCTGGGGAAGGACCCGGAAAGACGAAGGGTGATCGCCGCCGCGGCCGGGGCGCTCGCGCTCGGCCTCTCGCTCGGCTTCCTCGGCTCCGGTGGCTCGATCCTCGCCGTGCCGATCCTGGTCTATCTGCTCGGCCAGGAGCCCAAGCTGGCGATCGCGGGCTCGCTCGCCGTGGTCGGCGCGGTGGCGCTCGCGGGCGGGATCGATGCGGCACGGCGTGGCGTCGTCGCCTGGCGCGCGGTCGGCCTCTTCGGCCTGGCCGGCATCGTCGGCAGCGCGGCCGGAGCGCTGCTGGGCACGCGCTCGCCCGGCGCCGTGCAGCTCGCGCTCCTCGGCGGCGTCATGCTCGTCGCCGCCTTGGGGATGCTCTTCCGGCGGGCGCCGGAGGGAGGCGTGACCGTGCGGCCGAAACGGCCGGCGGCGTCGCTGGTGCTCGACGGACTGCTGGTGGGCGCCCTGACCGGCTACGTCGGGGTCGGCGGCGGCTTCCTGATCGTGCCGGCGCTGGCGCTCCTCGGTGGCCTGCCGATGGTGCTCGCCACCGGCACCAGCCTGGTGATCATCGCGCTCAACGCAACGACCGGTCTCGCCGTCCACCTCGTGCAGCAGCCCGCGCTGCTGGGCGCGCTCGACTGGCCGGTGCTCGGCGCCATCGCGGCGGTGGGGGCCCTGGGAAGCCTCGCTGGCCGCCGTCTCGCCGGACGCCTCGACGACCGGATCCTCCGCCGTGCCTTCGCGGTGGCGCTGGTCGTCCTCGCCGGGGTGGTGCTGCGCGATGCGCTGCCGGCGGCGCTCGTCTGCCCCCTGCGCTGAGGCGCGCCGCTCAGTAGCCCTCGCCCTCCGCGGCCGCTTGCACCTTGCCGCGGTGGAAGCGGAAGAGGAACGCGGCGTAGACGATCGCCAGCACCAGGCCGGCCGGCCACCACCAGAGCCCGCGGGTGAGCGACGTGGGGCTGGCCGCGGAGTTGAGGGCGGTCAGCGAGAGCGCCGGGTCGGTCGCCGACTTGAGCATGGTCGGGAAGATCGAGGCCGCGGTCGCCGCCAGGATGCCGAGCAGGAAGGCCGCCGAGCCGAGAAAGGCGGCGAGGTCGCGACCGGCGCGGCGGTGGACGAAGCTCATGACGATGCCTGCCGCCGCCAGGAGGGTGGCGAGCCAGGCGAGCGGCCGACCCGGAATGCCGGCGAAGACTTCGGGGGCGACGCGCGCGGTCGCGGCGCTCGCCGCGATCCACGCCGCGATCACCACGGGAAAGAGCCGCGCGGCCCAGGCGAGGCAGCGTTCGCGTACCGGGCCGTCGGTCTTCCAGGCGAGGAAGAGCGCGCCGTGGTGGGCGAGCGCCACCAGCGCGAAGAGGCCGGCGAGCACGGTGTACCAGTCGAGGATGCCGAGCGCTCCCGTCGGTGAGAAGGACTCGAAGAAGGGCAGCGCGAACCACCCCTCCGCGTCGAGGGGCACGCCCCGGAGGAGGTTCCCGAGCGCCGCCCCGAAGAGCACCGGGGCGAGCGTCGAGGCGAGCCAGAACGTGCCGTCCCAGAAGGTGCGCCACATGCCGTCGGCGACGTGCGAGCGGAACTCGATCGCGATGCCGCGCAGGATCAGCACCCAGAGCACCAGCATGATGGCGAGGTAGAAGCCCGAGAGGCCCGCGGCGAGCACCTTCGGGAAGGCGAGGAAGAGCACGCCGCCACCGGCCAGCAGCCAGACCTCGTTGCCGTCCCAGAAGGGGCCGATCGCGGCGAGCACCTGACGGCGCTCGCGGTCGCTCCTGGCGACGGCGAGATGCAGCGCTCCGGCGCCGAAGTCGAAGCCGTCCATCACCACGTAGACCGCCACCATCACCGCGGCGATCCCGAACCAGAGCATCTCCATGACGATCTCCTCAGTGCCCCGCGGGTCGACCCGGCGCGCCGAGCGGACGCGGGCCGTGGCCGACCTCGCGCAGCACCAGGATCACGAAGAGGATCCCGAGCACCAGGTAGAGCCCGGCGAAGCCGAGCGTGGTGAAGAGGGTCGAGCCGCCGTGCACGGTGGGCGAGCCGCCGTCGGCGGTGCGGAGCAGGCCGTAGACCAGCCAGGGTTGGCGCCCGAGCTCGGCGGTCATCCAGCCGGCCGTGTTGGCGATGAACGGGAAGGGGAACGCGAGGGCCAGGATCCAGAGCAGCCAGCGGCTGGTGGCGAGCTTGCGGCGCAGCAGTTGGAGCGCGGCGAGCGCCATCAGCGCGATGAACAGCGTGCCCAGCCCGACCATGACGTGGAAGCCGTAGTAGAGCAACTCGATGTTGGTCGGCCACTCGTCCTCGGGGAAGGAGTCGAGGCCCCTGACGTCGGCCGAGAAGTCGCCGTAGGCGATCCAGGAGAGCATCGCGGGGAGCTCGAGCGGGTTGTCGAGCTTGCGCTCGGCGACGTTGGGCTGCCCGATCACCGCGAGCGGCGCGCGCGGGCCGCTCACGAAGCGACCCTCCATGCCGGCGAGCGCCGCCGGCTGATGCTCGGCGACCAGGCGCCCCTGCACGTGGCCGGTGGGCATCGCGACCAGGACCGACGCGACGAGGCCGGCGAGAACGCCGGTCGCGAGCGAGACGCGGGCCGCCTCGCGGTGCTCGCCGCGCAGCGTCCAGAAGGCGCCGAGCGCCGCCATCGCGAAGGCGCCGGTGACCACCGCGCCCATCATCGTGTGGGTGTATTGGGCGATCGCCCAGGGGTTGAAGAGGAAGGTCGAGAGGTCGGCGAGATGGAACGTGCCGTCGGCGCCGAGCTGGTGACCCACCGGGTGCTGCATGAAGGCGTTGGTGGTGACGATGAAGTAGCCCGAGAGCCAGCTGCCGACCCAGAGGGCGACGGCGGCGAGGAAGTGTTTCACCTCGCCGAGTCGGCGCTCGCCCCAGATCAGCAGGGCGAGAAAGCTCGATTCGAGGAAGAAGGCGAAGATCCCCTCCATCGCCAGCGTCTGGCCGATCACGCCGCCGGTCTTGGCGGAGAACTGGGCCCAGTTGGTGCCGAACTGGAATTCCATCGGGATGCCGGTGACCACGCCCATGGCGAAGGAGAGGCCGAAGATCCGGATCCAGAAGCGGGCGGCGTCGTTCCAGGCCGGGCGCCCGGTGCGCAGGCCCAGCCCCTTGAGCGCCACGATGAGCAGCGCCAGGCCCATGGTGAGCTGCGGAAAGAGATAGTGGTAGGTGATGGTGAAGCCGAACTGCAGGCGATGCCAGAACAGCGGATCAGTCATCCGGTGGTCTCCAGGAAGCTCCTCCGACCGCTAGTGTAAGCCCCCGCGGTCGAGCGCGCACGAAACCCCGCCCGGTGTTCTCTCCCGGCTCAGCGCGGAGTCGCCGGCGCGGGCGACGGGCTCGCCTCGGGGAGCGGCGGCAGGCCGAGCAGCGCGCGCACGGCGGGCTCGAGGCGGGTGAGGCCGGCGCGCTTGCCGAGATCCAGAGCCTCGACTCCCGAAGTGCCGTGGAGCCAGAAGGCCTCGACCGCAAGGAGCGCGCCGCTCCGATTGCCGCTCGCGCAGACCAGGGCCGTGGGCGCCGGCTGGGGCCCGTGCAGCAGCTCGTGCAGCGCGCGGGCGCTCGCCAGATCGAGCTCGGCCTCGCCGCCGACCGGGAGGCGCGCGTAGACGAGCCCCGCCGCTTCGGCGGCCGCCTGGATCTCGGGCGTGATCTCCTTGTCCGTGCGGAGATCCACGTAGAGGCGGTAACCGGCTTCGGCAAGGCGGGCGTACTCGTCCGGTGCCTTGGTGGAGCCTCCGGCAAGCAGGCCGGGGAGCGGTTGACGCTCGTTGAGCAGCAAGGTGGCGGCGGGCGGCTCGGCGGGTGGGACGACCGACGGCTCGGCGCCGAGGGCGATCGGCGGCAGCGTGACGAGCCCGGCGAGGGCGATGGCGAATCGACGCATGAAACTCCCTTGCGGAAGAGCGGGGCCTGGCGCGGCGAGGTCCCACGGAGAGGTAGAGACTCGGGGGTCTCGCCGGGTTCCCGCCTAGTTGCAGTGCTCGGCGGTCGCCCGTCCGGCGATGGCGGCACCCTCCTCGCTCGCGCAATCGATCGCGAGCTCGAGGCGGCGGACGGGGATCTCGTTGATCTCCCAGCCGGTCTCGTCGAACGAGAGCTCGAACGACTCGCACTCCTCGCGGAAGAGGAGGACCGTGCGCTCGAAGGGCGCCGCGCGGTCGAAGACCCGCAGGATGGGGCCCTCGAGGGGATCGACGACCAGGCGGACCACCAGGCCCGAACGTTCGTCGACGAGGTCGGCGCCCAGGAAGAGCTCGCGGTCCCCGGCGAGGCATGCGGTCGGCGTCACCGTGCCGCGCGCGCCGCCGGGCGAGGTCACCGTGAACTCGCCGAGCGGCGGTCCGGAAACGCCGCCGCCCTCGCCAGTCGCCGCGGGCGGTCGGGTGGAGAAGCAGCCCAAGGCGAACAGCAGGACGAACGCGAGACCGAGGAGGTCCGTTCGCCGGCGAGCCTTCCCGGAACGGCGCGCCGACATGCCGGTCCCGCTCAGGCCGAGCGCCGGCGCCGGAGCATCCACCAGGCGCTCGCGGCGAGCGCGATCGCGATCGCGAAGAGCCCGGTGCTCCCCAGCGTCGGTATGGCGAGAATCGAGGTCGGCGCAGCGCACTCCAGGCCGGAGTCGACCCGGGTCACGGTCGCCCCGGTGAAGTCGACCGTCCACACCGGCATCGGCGTGGCGCCGTCGGCCTGCGGCGTGACGCCGGTGTTGAAGCCGCCCACGCCGCCGCCCGGGAAGGACTCGAGGACGGTCGCGAAGGTCCCGTCGTTGGCGACCAGGACGAGGTTCGCCGAAGCGAAGTCGGAGATCCAGTAGCCGTCGTTGCACGCGTCGTATTCGATGCCCAGCGCGGAGATGATGCCGGCCGGCGAGGGGTACGAACCGAGAACGACGCAAGGGCTCGGCGCGACGCTGCCGCCCGAGGTGTCGGAAAGGTCGAGGGCGTAGATCTGACCCACGGCGTTGGTGGCGTAGACGATGCCCGGGTTCTGATGGTCGACCGCGACGTCGATGATCACATCTACCTCGCCGCCCGAGCAGGGGGTCCCGGCGAGGCCGCTGTCGGTCTCCCAGAAGGCGACGGTGTTGCCGGAGCGGTCGAAGAGATAGACGTTGTCGTCGATAGCGACTAGATCGCCGTTGTAGTCGGCGGCGTAGATGTAGCCGTCGCTCGGGCGGATCGACCCGCCGTCGGTGTTCTGGCCACCGAGCTTGGAGTAGGTGAATGCCGTCGCGTTGTGCGGCGAGGCGACGTCGACGCGCCAGATCCCTGGTGCCGGATCGGCTTCGTGGAAGGCCCACACCGTCGTCGGATCGTAGTAATCGAAGGCCAAGCCCAGAGGGTTGCTGGCCCAACTCGTGGGGAAGGTCTCCAGCGGGTCACCTTGGGCCTCCCCGCTGCCCGGCACGGGAGGAACGACGTCGCGGAAGTTCGCAGTCGCGGCGGCAACCGAGATGGCCGGTGCGGCCATGAGCATGAGAATGGACAACACCACAAACCACTTCGCGGTCGGCTTCATCGGTGACCTCCTCAGGGTCGCAATGGACAGGAGCGGCGCTAGAATATCAAGGTTGTGAACGAACCGAGCCACGCGCGACCCCCGCATCCCGCTCTGTCTTCCGCCCAGCGCAAGCGCCTCCGCGGCCTGGCGCACGACCTGAAGCCCCTGGTGCAGCTCGGCAAGTCGGGTCTGACCGCGGGCGTGTTGGCCGAGATCGACCGCGCGCTCGACGACCACGAGCTGGTCAAGGTCCGCTTCCTCGCCGGCAAGGAGGCGAAGGAGGCGCTGGTCGGCGAGATCGTGGCCCGCCTGGGCTGCGGCGAGGCGGGAAGGATCGGCCACATCTCGATCCTCTACCGCCAGCAACGCGACCCCGAGAAGCGCCGGATCCGCCTCGACCCGGAGTGAGCGCGCCGCGTGCGCGGCCGGCGGCTCAGCTCGCGAGATCGGCGAGCGGGGAGGCTTCCGCCAGGAAGGGGCGCAGCCGGGGCTCGGTGAAGATCGCCGCGGCCTCGGCGGCGGCCGCGCGGAAGGCCTGGGTCTCGGCGGCGCGCAGCCCCGGGTCGGGGATCGCCTCGACGAGCTCGAGCTCGATTCGCTCCAGCTCCTGCTCGAAGGTCCGCCCGACCAGCTGCTCGTCGACCCGCGAGCCGTCGTCGAGCGCGATGCGGTGATGCAGCCACTGCCAGGTCTGGGCGCGCGAGATCTCGAGCGTCGCCAGGTCCTCCATCAGATTGTCCCAGGCGACGCAGCCGATCCCATCGCGCCAACCCTTGAGGTAGGCGATGCCGACCCGAACGTTCTTGGCCAGCCCGGCCAGGGTGCGCGGTCCGCCCCCTTGCGGCAGCAGGTCGGGCCGCTCGGCGAGATCGGGTCGCGCGGCGAGCTGGTTGTCGTCGGGGAAGGCCGAGAGCGCCGGCCCGATGAAGTAGGGGTGCGAGACCCAGCAGCCGTCGTGCCCGATCGAGCGCTCGAACCGCTTGTCGTCGAGCACCTTGGCGGTCTGCTCGGCGCGCAGCTCCGCGCTCTTGCCCGGCGTGAAGGCGGCCATCCCGCCCATGCCGAACGCGCCGTGGCGGTGGCAGACCCGGATCAGGTTCTCGGCGTAGGCGCGCATCCAGGGACGGCCGAGACCGATCGTCGCGCGGTCGGCGAGGATACGGTCGGGGTGCGCCTTGAGCACCTTGATGTCGCTGAAGATCTTGTCCCAGCGCCCGACGTTGAGTCCCGCGGCCCGCTCGCGGAGCTCCCAGAGGATCTCCTCGACCTGGAAGGCGGCGGGGAGCGTCTCGATGAGGAAGGTGGCGCGGAGCGTCCCGCCGTCGAGCCCGAGCTCGCGTTCGACCGCCGCGAAGAGGCGGTTCCACCAGCGCGCCTCGAGGTGGTGCTCGACCTTGGGGACGTAGTACTTCGGCGTCTTTCCCCGCTCGAGCAGCGGGCGGGCGCTGTGCAGGGCGGCGAGCGCCAGCTCGAGCAACCCGCCCGCGACCGGGGCGCCGTCGATCTCGAGATTGGATTCGGCGAGGTGGAGCCCGCGCACGCGCACCATGAGGAGCGGCATGTCGTGCGGATCGATGCGGTAGGTCTTGCCCGGCGCGCCGTCGGCCCCCGGCTGCACGAGCTCGAGCTCGCCCACGGCAGCGCCGATCAGGTTGTCGAGGCCGGCCAGCAGCCCCGGCCAGGTGGGGCGCATCGAGTCCTCGAAGTCGAGCATCGCGGCGTCGGCGCGCAGGCCGTCGTCGTTTCGCGACAGCATCTGGATGACCATCTTCCGGCTGTTGATCGGGCCGGTGATCTCCACCCGCCGGCGCAGCAGGTCGGCGGGCAGCGGTGCGACCCGCCAGTCGCCGTGCGCCTCGGGCAGCTCGTCGGGAGGCAGGTAACCGGGCAGGGCGCCGTCGTCCCAGCGCCGCTCGCGCTCGCGGCGGGCGGCGAGCAGGGCCTGCCGGTCGGGTTCGAGCTCACGATGCAGGCGGGCGACGAGGTCGAGCGCCCAGGGGGGGAGCAGGCGTTGGGCGTCGGGAGTCCAGGCGGCGGCGCAGATGGCGACTCCCGGAGCGAGCGGGCGGAAGCGGGGCGCGGTGTGGCTCATCGGAAAAATGATAGCGGAGCGGGAACCCGGGAGGGGAAACCGCGGGCGCGACCGCTCCCGGTCGGGCGCTGCGGCGCGGCGCGGATCTCGACTAAACTGAATGGATCGGCGTCCGGGAATGATCCAGCCCCGCCGCTTGTTCGTAGAGTTCGACGACAGGAGTCTCGACGATGATGTTCGACCCGATCTATCTGCTCTTCATCGCCCCCGGGCTGGTCCTCTCGCTCTGGGCGAGCTTCCGCACCAAGGCGGCCTTCCAGAAGTACTCCAAGGTGCGCATCGCGACCGGCCTGACCGGCGCCCAGGCCGCCCAGCGGATGCTCGACGCGGCCGGGATCAGTGACGTCAAGGTCACTCCGCACCAGGGGATGCTCTCCGACCACTACAACCCGGTCACCAAGACGCTGGCGCTCTCCGAGGGGGTCTTCGGCGTGCCGTCGATCGCCGCGGTGGGCGTCGCCTGCCACGAGGCCGGCCACGCCATCCAGCATGCGACCAAGTACGGTCCGCTCTGGCTACGCTCGATGCTGGTGCCGACGGCGAACATCGGCTCTTCGGTGGGCTACATCGTGATGACGCTCGGCCTGGTGATGGGGACGATGAAGCTCTTCCTGCTCGGGGTCGTCCTCTTCTCGATGGTGATCCTCTTCCAGCTGGTGACCTTGCCGGTCGAGTTCGACGCCTCGGCGCGCGCCAAGCGGCTCGCGGTCGCCAACGGCATCGTGATGCCGCAAGAGCGCGAGGGGATGGACCGGGTGCTGAACGCCGCGGCGCTGACCTACGTCGCCGCCGCCGTGTCGAGCCTGCTCACGCTGCTCTACTTCCTGTTCCGCGCCGGGCTCCTCGGCGGCCGCAGCCGCGACTGAGCGGCGCGCGAGCGCGCGCCGCGGCTCAGTCGGCCGGGAAGGCGAGGATGTCGGCGCCGGCGCCGAAGCTCGAGCCGGCCTTGGGAAAGCTCCTGACTCGCTGGGACCAGAGATCCTCGACGGTGAGCAGCGTCTCGAGGTTCGAGAGCGCCGTCCAGTAGATCCAGAAGTGCCCGTTGAAGGCCGTGCCGTCCACCATCTTGACGGCCATCTCGAGGTTCGACGGCGCGAAGAAGGTGAAGAGGCCGCTCTCGTCGGTGAGTGGAACCGCCTGCGCCACGCCGGCTTCCCCGCTCCAGGGGTTCGCCCACTCGACGGCGAGACGGAAGCGGCCGGCGAGCAGCGAGAGCTCCGGGACCGCCGGTGTCGCGAGGCTCGTCTCGTTCGGGATCGTCCCGGGGCCATCGCAGAAGACCTCGATGTCGCCTCCGCTCGCCTGCGTACCGAACGGATTCGCGAAGCTGGCGAGCCGCCCGCTCGACGTCTCGACCACGAAGTAGTCGTACTCGACGTCGGAGAGCGATCCGGCGAAGATCCACTGACAGCCGTTGGTCGCCGTGCCGTCGATCAACTTCAGGAGCACTTCGAGGTTCTCCTCGCCGAAGAACCAGAAGCCTCCGCTCTCGCTGGCGATCGGCCAGGAAAAGGCGCTCTGGGGAGCGCCCGAGTGCGGGTTCTGGAACTCGAGAGAGACGAGATAGGCGCCGTCGCGCAGCGCCAGCACGTAGGGATCGACGCCCTCGAGCGCGTCGAGCGGAAAGACGTGCGCCGAGGCCTCGCCGGTGCGTCCGGCGGTGTCGCTCGCCCGGAGGGCGACCTCGATCCAGGCGAGCCCTGAGCCATGCTCGATCTCCGGCGTCGGGTAGAGCCACTCGGCCAGGCCGCTGGTGGGCGGAACGAGCGGGTGGACGTGCGCATCGTGATGCAGGTCGATCTGCCAGGTCAGCCGCGCGGCAGGGACGGTACCCTCTTCCGGGTCCTCCGCGGAGCCGCGAAGCTCCAACACGGCCCCAGGCACGAAGCTGGACCCACCGGCTGGCGACTCGATCGTGACCACGGGCGCGCGGTTCGTGGTCACGGAGAGGATCGCCTCCGAGCTCGTCACCGAGCCGTGGACGTTGCCTACCACCACGCGGAAGCGTGCACCGTCGTCGTCGAGCGTCACGTCGGCGATCCGCAGGAGTGGCGCGGTCTCGCCGGGGAGGCCGGCACCGTCGCGCTGCCACTGATAGCTCTCGGCCTGCGCGGCTTCGACGCGAAACTCCGCGCTCTCGCCGATCGCGGCAAGCGTGTCCTCGGGCTGGGCGAGGATCTGCGGCAGGAGCGTGGGATCCACGTCGTGCTCGAGGCGATAGAGCTTGCCCTGGCCCGTTCCCGAACCTCCCTCCGCGCCGCGGACGAGGTAGAGCAGGCGGCCCTGGGAGTCGAGGCGCAGCGCCGTGGGGAAGGTCAGGCCGGTGACGAAGGTGGACACCTGACCGCTGTCGCGATGCAGGGAGCGGATCCAGCCGGCGCAGAAGTCGGCGAAGAGATAGTGGCCCCGGTACTCCTGCGGGAAACTCCCGCCGGCCTCGGGATAGGCCGCGCCGCCGACGATGGCGCAGGCGCCGCCTTGGTGGGGGTAGGCATGGACTGGTGCGGTCTCACCGCCGCCGACTCCGCTCCCCTCCGAGTCGGGCCAGCCGTAGTCCGCGCCCGGCGCGCCGAGGTTGATCTCCTCCCAGGTGTTCTCGCCGACGTCGTTGATCAGCAGCTCCTCCCGGTCGGCGTCGAACTCGAGGCTGTAGGGATTCCTCAAGCCGTGTGCCCAGATGCTGCGTCGCGTCCCGCCGCCGGCGGTGGCGTACGGATTGTCCGGGGGAATCGACCCGTCGCGGGCGAAGCGGTGGACCTTGCCGAAGTCGCGCGCGAGATCCTGCGCCGTCGTGCGGTCGAAATGGTCGCCGACGCCGACGAACAGCGTTCCGTCGCCAGCGAAACGCATCGCGCCGCCCATGTGGAAGATCGCGGTCGCGAAGGGGGCGAAGTCGGCGAGCACCGTCTCGCCGCCGACGACCTGACCGTTCTGCACGCGATACCGGCTGAGGCGGTTGTGCAGGCCATCGTCGTTCGTCGTGTAGTAGACGAAAATCAGGCCGTCGGAAGCGAAGTCCGGCGACGCGACGAGGCCCAGGAGCCCGCGTTCGCCTTGCCAGTTGACGTCGCCGAGCGCCAGCAGGGTGGAGCGCGAGCCGCCGTCCTCGGACAACAGCAGGACCTGTCCCCGTTGCTGCGCGACCAGGATTCGGCCGTCGGGCAGGGCTTCGATCGCCGTCGGGCTGTCGAGTCCGGAGGCGAGCAGGACCTCGCGAAACCCCGTGGGGAGCGTCGCAGACCGGACGGGAAGCGGGCTCAGCAAGGCGCCGAGGAGGGCGATGGCAGCCCGTTGCGACGACCGGCCTGGCGCGCTGCGGAGGCCGCGTAGCATGGCGACGATTCCTTTCTTCGCTCGGAGGCTGCCGCCAGTGTACCCCCTTCGGGTGTTCTGCCGCCGGCAGACGCTGGGCGAGCGCCGTGGGCTGGGCCCGCTTGGCCTCTCGCTCTGTGCACTCTTCCACGCTTTCAGCCGGTCGGTGGCACCCGGCTTGCTCCCGAGATGAGAACCGGCCGGGATGACTCGTGGGCCGCGAAGGGAGGAGTCTCCATGACGCGACAGTGGCAGAGCACGGTTCTCGTCGTCTCGATGCTCGCGCTCCTCGCCGGAGCTGCGCCGGCCGGCGCGCAGGTGGACTTCGGATTCCGCGCCGGGGTCTGGCTCGAGGACAGCGATCCCGGCGTCGGCGCCGAGCTCATCATGCCGCTCGGGCCGAAGCACTGGTACTTCAACCCCAACCTCGAAGCGGTGTTCAGCGACCGCAGCGACCGCTTGATCGGCAACCTCGACTTCCACTTCGACTTCTTCGAAACCCCGGACCTCACGGTCTGGGCCGGCGCCGGGCTCGCCATCGTCCACCATCAGGACCCCCTTCCCGATCAGGACGACACCGAGCCCGGCGCCAATCTCTTCGCCGGCATCGGCTGGAAGCTCGACCGAGTCCTCCCCTACGCCCAGCTCAAAGCCGTCCTCGCCGACGACTCCGAGCTCGTCGCGGCCGTGGGGGTGAGGTTCTAGGGGGGGGAGCAGATCCCACGGAGGGAGCGCACTCTCCGAGAAGACTCGGAGTGGCGCTTGGTGCGCTGGGGAACTGCCCTGACTCGAAAGGGACCTCGCGTCACCGACAGGTTGGCTACGTGGCGATCGAAAGTTCGAAGGGCTCCGAGCGCGGTGATTCCTCAGGCGACGCCGCTTACTCGATCCCCAACCGCTTCATCTTGAGGGCGAGGCCGTTGCGGGTGATGCCGAGGAGCTTGGCGGCTTGGGATTTGTTGCCCAGGCAGGCGTGGAGGGCGTCCTGGATGGCGACGCGCTCGACGTCGTCGAGGCGGATCTGGAGCGATCCGGAGGGCGCGTCGGGACTGGCGCGGTGGACCTCGGGCGGGACGACGATCGTCGCCGTATTGCTGTCGGGCGGCACGGCGGCGGCCCGCTCGACGGCGTACTTGACGCTCGCGAAGTGCTCGCTCTCGAGACTGCCACCGCTCGCCGCGAGCAGCACGGCGCGTTCGACCTCGTTCTTGAGCTCCCTCAGATTCCCCGGCCAGGTGTGCACCGAGAGGAGGTCGAGCGCCCGGCGGCTCACCCCGACGATTCGCTTGCCGTAGCTCGCCGCGGCGCGCGTCGCGAAGGCGAGGACCAGGGCGGGCAGGTCGTCGCGGCGCGCGCGCAGCGGCGGCACGTGGAACTGCAGGCCTTTCAGGCGGTAATACAGATCGGCGCGGAATCGCCCATCGGCGACGCGCTCGGCGATCTCCTTGTTCGAGGCCGAGATGATGCGCACCCGGATCTTGCGCGGCTGATGGGCGCCCACCGGCAGCACCTCGCGCTCCTGGAGCACGCGCAGGAGCTTCGCCTGCAGGGGATCCGGCATGTCGCCGATCTCGTCGAGGAAGACGCTGCCGCCCTCGGCCTTGACGAAGAGACCAGGGCGCGGATCGACGCCGGTCGCGACCCTTGCCTCGACGCCGAAGAGCTCCGCCTCGAGCAGCTCCGCCGGGATCGCCGCGCAGTTGATGGCGACGAAAGGACCCTTGGCGGTCGGTCCGGAGGCGTGGACGGTGCGCGCCACCAGCTCCTTGCCGACGCCAGTCTCGCCGAGGATCAGCACGTCGAGCGAGCTCATGACCGTGGCGCGGAGGCTCTGCAGCAGGCCGCTGATCGCCGCCGAGCCGCCGTGCACGAACTCGGCGGGCAGACGCAGCAGCTCGTCGCTCGGCGGGTCGGGGAGGGGGTTCGACGGGGGCACGCGGCGCTCGAAGGGGATCAGCTTTTCCGCCAGGTAGTCGAAGAAGTCGAGCTTCCAGCCGGCGGGCTTGCCTGCTCCGGGAGGCAAGAGCGCTGCCAGGACCCGGTTCCCGCCGCGGCCGCCGACCCGGCGGGCGAGCGCGAGCCGGTCGTCGGCGAGCGGGAGCAGCGAGTCCCGGCCGGCGTCGTTCTCCGGCGCGCGCCGCGCGATCTCCTCGAGCTCCGCGGTCTCGGCGATCCGGCCGTCGCAGGCGACGATCGCCGTCGCGTCGTCGCGGCCGGTGCTGAGGAGCACCAGTCCTTGGGCACCCAGGGTCGCTCGGGTCGCGTGCAGCAGCGTTCGCCACTCGGCGCCTTCGAACGCGCGGCCGGTCGATGCCTCGATGCGGCGGACCAGCGCGAGGGCGCTCCCCGGCGTGACCTGGCCGGCGCCCTCGCGCAGCGCATCCGTGTCGCTGCTCGACGGCGCGTCGTCATCGAGCAGCGCGGCAACCGACGGGAGGCGCAGGACGATCTCGCCGTCGGAGGAGGGAACCTCTTCGAGCCGGAGCTCCGCACGACCGATCTGCAGCGACTCGCCCGGCGCGAGGACGATCTCGCTGTAGCGCTGGTCGCCGCGCAGCAGCCCGTTCTTGGAGCCCAGGTCGGCGAGCTGGATGCCGATCGGGTGGCGGCGCACTTCGGCATGACGGCGGGAGACGCCGGGGAAGGGCACGACCCAGTCGTTCTCCGCGGCCGCGCCGAGCGTCGCCTGCTCGCTGGGTGGCCGGAAGAAGAGCGCGTGGTCCTCGAAGCGAACGGCGATCCGCAACATGTCGGGAGTTTCCGCGTCGGATCTTCCCAGCAACTCGCGGCGCCTGGCAATCCCCCGAATGGGTGGGATCAGGGAGTTTCGCGCGTTGCGCCGCGCTCGATCCGCCGCTGACGCTCTTCGAGCTGTGCGAGGAAGGCGCGGAAGACGACCTGGTCAGGGGCGCGCAGGCGGGCCTCGGAGAGCGCGCGTCGCGCCAGGGGAAGCGCTGCCGCGTCGCGGCCCAGGCGGGAGAGCAACTCGGCTTCGAGTCCGTCGAGCAAGGGCACCGTCTCGGAGGCCGCGACGCGGGCGGCGGCGACCTCGCCGAGGAGACGATCGGGCGGCGCGCCGTGGCGCAGGTCCACCTCGAGGCGGAGGTAGCGATAGAGATCGTGCATCTGGTCGGCCGGCGTGAGGGGTGCGGGGTCGGGCGTCCCACCGAAGTACCAGTCGACCCAGGCACGCGGCGCGATGGCGTCGGAGGCCGGGTGGATCGCGATGAAGCGGTCGATCTCGCGCATCGCCTCGTCGCGCCGCCCGAGCTCGAGCAGCGCGAGGAGCAGCATGTCGAGGACCTCGCCCTTGCTGCGCCCACTCGCCGACGCCGCGCGGAAGCTCAAGGCTCGCCGGTACCAGGCGACGGCCTCGTCGAGCCGGCCGATGCCGTGCAGCGCCTGGGCGGCGCCGAAGGCCACTTCCGACGGCGCCGAGACGCGGCTCCAGAGCTCCTCGAAGAGCTCGCGACCCTGGGCGAGTTGCCCGGCGCGCACCAGGGCGAAGGCGCGGCGCTGCTGACACCAGTCGGCGAGCACCGGCTCGGCGGCGCGCACGGCCTGGGCCTGGGCGCTCTCGAGCGCCGTCGCCGCCAGCGCGGCCTGACCGGCGGTCAACAGGCGCTGGCCCTCGAGCAGGCCGCCGTAGGCCAGACGCCGGGCCTCGCTGCGCGCCTCGCGCGCGAGGACCGAGGGTTGGTCGAGCCGAAAACCGGCGAAATCGAGCCGATAGGTCGTCGGCCCGATGTCGAGCGCGAGCTCGCGGCGCGGCCCGTCGACGCGCACCAGCTCGCCGTAGGGGATGCGATCGTGGGCGGGCAGGAGGGTGTACCAGAGGAGCCCGTCCACGCCCATCCCGAGGTCGAGGTCGGGGGTGCGCGCGATCGCCGCCGATCGTCGGTCCCAGGTCGTCTCACTGAGCCAGGGCGAGATGCGCACCGCGGCGAGACCGTTCGCCCAGCCGAGCTTGTTGGCGATACCGGCGAAGAGGAGCTCCTGGCGGCCGTCGCCGTCCAGGTCCACCGTGCCCACCGGTCGGTGATGCCCGGCGGACAGGAAGACGACCCGCGAACGGCCAGCGCGCGGTTCGTAGAGCACGTTGTAGCTCGGATAGTAGGGGCTGTGGACGAACGTCGCCACGATCTCGTCGACCTGGTCGCCGTCGAGGTCGAAGACGGTCAGCATGGGCGTGTAGGTGTCGGAGAAGCCGGCGAACGAACCTCGCGCGCTCGGCAGGAGCACGCGCTCGAGCGACCGCCCGGTCTGCGGGTCGATCAGGTCGAGCCAGCTCGTCGCCTGGGTGAGGCGCACCTCCAGGTCGCCGTCGAAGGCCGCGAGGACCCGGCGGCCGTCGGCGAGTCGTACCGTCTGGAAGTTGCTCATCCGGTGGCTGCGCTCGCGCCCCCAGAGGGTGCGCCCGGCGGCGTCGAGGGCGCGGAGCCCCGTGCTCCCCACCGGTACGAGATGCGAGAAGCGCGAGCGCTTCCACTCGCGGAATCCCCAGAAGCCGCCGGCGAGGAGCAGGGCGGCGGCGAGCGCGGCGACCAGCCAGGGACGCGGACGGAAGCGCCGGCGGGCCGACTGAGCGCGCAGGTCGGCCAACGCGGCGGTGGCCGAAGGGTAGCGGTGTTCGGGATCGCGCTCGAGCAAACGGGCGACCACGTCGGCCAGCCAGGCCGGCACGTTCGGGCGCAACGTCCGGAGGTCCGGCAGCGCATCGCGGCGCAATCGCTCGAGCAGCGAGCCGAGCGAGGACTGGCTCTCGAAGGGGAGCCGCCCGGTGAGCATCTCGAAGAGCACCACGCCCAGCGAGTAGAGGTCGGAGCGCGCGTCGGTCGGCGCGCCCAGCGCCTGCTCCGGGGAAACGTACTCGAGGGTGCCGAGGACGGCCTCGTGGGTGGTGGCGCGGGTCTCGTCGCGTTCGAGGTGGAGGGCCAGTCCGAAATCCGAGAGCTTGAGCTCGCGGTCCTTGCCGATCAGGAGATTGCCCGGCTTGACGTCGCGGTGGAGGATGCCGAGCGTGTGCAGCGCTTCCAGACCCTCCAGGGCCTGGATGGCCCAGGTGACGGCTCGGTCGACCGGCAGGGGACCGTCGGCGAGCCGCTGCCCGAGCGAGCCGCCCTCGACCACCTCCATGGTGAGGAAGACGGCCTCGGCGGCCTCCTCCACGTCGTAGATGCGGACGAGGCGGGGGTGGACGGCGTCGCGAGCCACCGCGGCCTCGCGACGCAGACGGCGGAGCGCCGAGGGGGAGACCCGGTCCTGGCGCAGGATCTTGAGGGCGACTTCACGCTGCAGCGTGCGATCGTAGGCGCGGTAGACGACCGCGTAGCCGCCCGAACCGAGCACGTCGCGGATCTCGAAACGCGCGGCGAGCTCCGTGCCGCCGGCCAGCAGCTCGATGCGGGGCCGCGTTGCGGTGCGGTGCTCGCTGAGGCTCTCGGTTCCTGGGAGATGCTGCATGGCGTCGATGCCCGGAAGCTCGACGCCAGTCTATCGCAGGCGAAACTGACAGAACTGGACAGTGCGGACCGCGCCTCCGGCGCGCTATTCGAGGGTGATCCGCACGTCGTCGTCGGCGTCGTGCGCCTCGATCCGGAGCTCGCCCCGCTCGAGCGCCCGGGCGAGCTCGCGGGTCGGGAGCTCGCCGCCGGTGAAGAAGCACTGCGCCAGCGTCCAGGGCAGGGTGAGCTCGGCGTCGTCACCGTCCTCGCCGGTGATCTCGAGCTCGAGCAGACCGTCGTGGCGATGGGCGCGCACCAGGTCGCCGTCCTCGGCGCGAGCCGAGCCGCGGGCGCCGTCGCCGTCCCGCTCGAGCTGCGCCATGAGGGCGCGCAGCGCCGGATCGTGGTCGCCGTCGCAGTCGAGGTGCGCCGGCGCGAAGGCGCGCATCAGCCCGGCGACGAAGCCACCGCCCAGGGTCAGGTCGACGTTGTTCTCGCCCTGGCGATCGCTGACCTGGATCCGCAAGGTCGGCGAGTCGGCGAGCGCGGGCGGCGGAGCCAGGATGGCGAGCAGAGCGAGCGCTGCGGCGGCGAACAGGGATTGACGCATGGCCGGTTCCTCCCGAAAGACCTCTACCGAAGCCTACGGGGCCGGCCGCGGAGAAGTTTCGCCGCCCGGGTGAGGAGGGCGCGTCCGCGGCTGGCCATAGACGAGCCAGTTCGGGATCTCTCCGAGGCGCCGGCTCTCGGCGCCGAGAGCGGCGAGGTCGCGGAGGAAGGCCGGCTCCAGCTTGGGCGGAACGAGGAAGAGGGTGGCGGGCTCGTGCTCTTCGAGCTCGGCGGTCAGCGTCTGGGCCACCGGACGATACGAAGGCTCCCGGTCGCTGATCGGGACGCTGTCGAGCGCCACCCGCTCGATCGCGGTGTCGATGTAGAACCCCAGACTGTAGAGCGGCTTGCGGTTGATGAAGACGATCTCGATCGGGGGCGAGAGGAGCAGCGGCTGGAGGAGCTCGGCGGCGCGGCGGCCGTCGCGGTCGGTGGCATGGAGGGCGGAGACTCCCTTGATGGCGAGCAGGACGAGAACCCAGGCCGCGACGGCGCGGCGAATGCCGGGGCGCTGCCACCAGTCCGCGGGGAAGGTCCGCGCCAGCAGGAGGCTCCCCGGGGCGGCCAGCGGCAGCAGATAGAGCGGCAGGCGCGAGTCGGCGAGGAAGAAGATCGCGAGCGGGAGGACGACCCAGAGGGCGAGCAGGCGCGCGCCGGGGTCGACGGCCGCGCCGGCGGCGCGGTCGCGGGAGCGCAAGCGCCGCACGACCCAGACGAACAGCCAGGGCGCGAGCCCCAGGGCGATCACCGGCGGGTAGGTCTTGAGGAAGCCGTGGAGGTCGGAGTTGCGGTTGAACTCCGCCGAGACGACCCGGTCCACGACCTCCTCGCCCAGGAGATAGGGCAGCAGATCCGGCCGAGCGCGGAGCTGCGCCGCGTACCAACCGAAGGCGAGCAGGGCGAAGAGGATGAGCCCGAGCGGCGAAAGCAGCCGCCCGAGCTTGCGCCATCCGTCCTGCCAGCCGACGAAGGCGAGCAGGGCGAGGAGCGGCAGCAGCCCGGGAGGACCCTTGGTCAGGAATGCCAGCCCCAGACCGCCCCACATCAGCACGAGCGCGCCCGGGTGGGGCCGCTCGTCGAATCGCCAGGCCACGAATCCGGCGACGGCGAGCGTCTCGGCGGCGGCGAGGAGCGTATCGGTCGAAACGATGTTGGCGGCGACGAAGGGCAGCAACGAGGTGGCGTAGATCACCGCGGCGAGCGCTTCGCGGCCGGGGGCGAGCCGCCGCGCGAGGGCGGCGACCAGGAGCGCAGTGGCGGCGAAGGCGAGCGCGTTGGGCAGTCGCGCGGCCCATTCGTTGCGCCCCAGCAGAGCGATCGATCCGCCCACGGCCCAGTAGATGAGCGGCGGCTTGGTGAAGTGCGGCACTTCGCGGTGGAGGTGAGGGGTGAACCAGTCGCCGGATCGCACCATGTTGAGCGCCACGTGGACGTAGCGCCCCTCGTCCGGGTCCCAGATCGGGCGCGAGCCCTGGAAGGCGAGCGCGAAGGCGAAGAGGGCGAGCAGGGCGGCAGTGCGTGCCCGCCGGCTCGAACTGGAGTGGGTCGTGCCGCTCACTCCGCCCCGCAGTCCGAGCACCGGCTCAATGGTCGACCGGGTGGCCGATGCGCGCCACCAGCTCCGCGAACCGGCGCTCGAGGTCGGCCGGCGTCCTGGCCTCGACCACCAGTCGGAGGAGCGGCTCGGTGTTCGAGGGCCGCACGTTGAACCACCAGTCGTCGTACTGCACGGTGATGCCGTCGAGCCAGTCGATCTCGCCGTCGGCGTAGACCGCTTCGAGCTCCTTCATCTTGGCGCTCTTGTCCTCGACCTCGAAGTTGGTCTCGGGACTCTTGGCGTAGCGCACGAGCGGCGCGACCACCTCGGACATCGTCTTGCCGGAGTGCCAGAGCAGGTTCAGGATCTCGATCACCGCCAGGATCGCGCAGTCGGCGTGATAGTTGTCGCGGAAGTAGTAGTGGCCGGCGAGCTCGCCGCCGAAGAGGCCGTGGACCTTGCGCAGCGTCGCCTTCATGAACGAGTGGCCGACCCGCTCGCGCACCGGGATGCCGCCCTTCTCGCGGATCCACTCCGCGGTGGCGCGCGAGGAACGCAGGTCGTAGAGCACGTGTTGGCCGGGTTCCCCCGCGAGCAGCTCGCCGGCGATCAGCGCCGTCGCGAGGTCCGAGCCGATCGGCTCCCCCCGTTCGTCGACGAAGGCGGCGCGATCGAAATCGCCGTCGCAGGCGACTCCCAGGTCGGCACCGACCGCGCGCACCCGGGCCTGGAGATCCCGCAGGTTCTCGAGCTTGAGCGGATTCGCTTCGTGATTCGGAAAGGTGCCGTCGAGCTCGAAGAACAGCGGATCGATGTCGACCCCCAGCGCGTCGAAGATCGGCCGGTCGATGACCGCCATGCCGTTCGCCGCGTCGACCACGACCTTCAAGCGGCGCGCGCCGGCGGGGCGCTGGAGGAACGACAGGACGTGCCGACGGTAGGCGGTGAAGACCTCGCCCTGCTCCACCCTGCCGCGTCGCGCGCCGACCGGCAGGTCGCCGGTCGCCACCGCGCGCTCGAGCAGCGGAATGCCGTGGTCTCCCGAGACCGGACGGGCCTCCCGCTTGCTGAACTTGAGCCCGTTGTACTCGGCGGGATTGTGCGAGGCGGTGACCTGGACTCCGCCTGCCGCCCCGAGGTGGCCGATCGCGAAGTAGTTCATCGAAGTCGTGGCCAGCCCGATGTCGACGACGTCGAGACCGGATCGGGTGAGCCCCTCGATCAGGGCCCCGGCGAGGGGCTCGGAGGAGGGGCGCATGTCGCGCGAGACGACCACCCGGTGACCGCCTGCGAGGTCCTCGTCGTCGAGCACGTTGCGGAACGCCTGACCGATCTGCCGGGCCAGGGGCTCGTCGAGCTGGGTCGGATAGATGCCACGAACGTCGTACGCCTTGAAGATGCCCGCCATGTTTCGCTTCCTCTCGTCCGTTCTCCGGGACCGGAGGCAGAAGATATCAATGCCGCGCGGCGCCGGGCGATCAGGCGGCGGTGAAGACGCGGTTGCGCCCCGCCGCTTTGGCGGCGTAGAGCGCGAGATCGGCGCCGGCGAGCAGCGCCTCGAGGCTGCTGGCGTGCTCGGGGAATGCCGCGACGCCCGCCGAGAGCGTGCAGACGAGACCGCCGCGCCCCTGGACGCCGGCGAGCTCAGCGAAGCTCTCCCGGAGGTCTTCCGCCCGTCCGGCGGCGGACGGGGCGTCGGTTCCCGGCATCGCGACCAGGAACTCCTCGCCGCCGAAGCGGCAGGCGATGTCGGCGCGGCGCGTCTTGGCGCGCAGCAGGAGCCCCAGCTCGCGCAGCAGTTGATCGCCCGCGGCATGACCGAAGCGGTCGTTGAGCGCCTTGAAGTGGTCGAGGTCGAGCATCACCAGCGCGAGCGGCTCGCCGACGCGTTCGGCGCGCGAGAGCTCGCGCGGCAGCGTCTCGTCGGCATAGCGCCGGTTGAACAGCCCGGTCAGCGGATCGCGCACCGCCTGATCGCGCAGCTGCTCCTGCAGGGCCTGGTTCTCTTCGAGCTGCTGCTGCAGGCGGCGGTTGGCCTCGAGCAGGTCGCGCTCGAAGCGCAGCCGCTCGGTGACGTCGCGCAGCAGCAGGAGGGTCCCGGAGGCTCCCGGCTCCCCCGCGAGATAGGAGACCTCCGCCTCGATGGCCGGGGTGCCCTCCGCCTCCGCCGGGAGCTCGAGGCGCGTCCGTTGCCCCTCTCGCGGCAGGCGGGCGAGCAGCGGCCAGGGCGCCAGCGCCTCGGCGAAACTCTGACCGATCGACGGGACGGACCGGCCGAGGAGCGTCCGCGCCGCGCGATTGACCTCGATCACGCGGTCCTGCTCGTCGAAGACGATCAGACCGTCGCTCATCTCGCGCGCCACCGCGGCCTGGGCCCGCGGGATCAGATCGACCAGGCCGTAACGGAAGATGGCGAAGCCGCAGACCACACCCATGGCGGCGATCGAGAGCGGCGTCGGATCGAGGCCGGGACGGAGAAGGAAGCCGAAGATGTAGCTCGCGTTGGCGAGCCAGGGGATGGCGATCGCGAAGAGCAAGGTGATCGCCTGGCGGCGCAGCGCGCGCGGCAGGCGAAACGCGGCGAGCCCCAGCTGCCAGGCGCCCGCAGCGAGGCAGAGATAGGAGTACCCGACGACGCCGACCCAGAACCAGGGGCCGCGTTCGTAGACCAGCAGGTTGAGCACCTCGTCGCTCGGCCGGAAGCCCGACCAGACGAGACCGTGGAAGGAATTGGTCCAGGCGAGCGCCAGGGAGAGCGCCGGCACGGCGAAGAGCGCCGCGATGCGGCGGGGGCCGGCGAACCAGCTGGAGCGCGCGAACTCGGCGGCGAAGAGCGCGAACAGCGGTGGCGCGGAGAGCGTGCCGAGGTACTGGATCTGGGACCACAGGATCTTCGCCTCGAGCCCGGTCACCGTCAGCTCGATGGCGGCGCCGACCGACCAGAGCGCCGTGGCGACCAGGAGCGTGGAGAGAGCCTGTCCTCCTGGCGCCTCGTGGCGGCGCGGCCAGACCAGCGCCGCCGAGAGGGACGAGATCCAGGCCGCGAGCGCGGCGAGCAGCGCGAAGTGGGAGACGTCGAAGATCATCGGACGAGCGGCTGATCGGAAACGCTAGCAGATCGCGCCCCCAGCCGGGTCGCGAAGAAAAAGAGAGAGGCCCTCACGGGCCTCTCTCGATCGTGCGGCGCCCCTCTTCGAGGCCGGCAGCGAGCTCCGTCCTATCGGCGGCGGAGCAGGACGAACGCGGTGCCGGCGAGCAACAGCCCGAGCAGGGCGAGGCCCGCCTTCGAGATCGTCGGGATCTCGAGAACCGTCGGGCCGGGCTCCCCGCCACCGACGAACTGGCAGGCGGTGACGGTCACGTCGTCGATCTGCCACCACCAGTCCCAACCGGCCACGTAGTGCCAGCGCAAGACCACGTCGGGCTCGCCGGCCCCGGGGATGGCGGCCGTGAAGACGCGCGGTCCGCGCGCGCTGGCGTTCCAGGTGTAGACGTTCCCCCAGCTGCCGCCGGCATCGGTGCTGGCGTCCAGCGTCGCCGTGTCGCCGAGGCGGAAGTAGTCGAGGTTGAACGTCACCTCGGGAGCGACGTAGCTCGAAAGGTCGAACACCGGGGTCCAGAGCTCGGCGTCCATCGACACGCTCGAACCGCAGACATCGGAGTCGGCGATCGCGAAGAGGCCGCTCGCGCCGGTCAGGTTGCCGCGCCCGCCCGGATCGCTGTTGTTCCAACCCGGGTTTGCGACGCATCCGGACGTGGAGTTGGCAGCCGACCAACCCGCCGGCGGGAAGCTGCCCTCGAAGCCCTCGGTCGGGAGTACCGTGATCTCTTCGTACCCGTCCGGGCAGCGCGGCGGCGGCGGCGGCGGCTCGCCGATCTGGATGAAGTCGTAGCGGATGTTGCCGGTCGAGGCGCCAGTGGACACCGCTTCGAACTGCAGGGTGACGTTCTGGCCCGCATAGGCGGCCAGGGAGACCACGGCCTCCACCCAGTTGGGGAAGGTGTCGTTCGCCTGGGTCAGCTGGAGGCTCCAGACCGGCGTGCCGTTGACCCGCACCGTCGCGGTGTCGTCCGGCGCCGGATCGTCCGGGTCGGGCCGATAGCTCATGTACCAGAAGTGGAGGTTGTTGTCGGTCGCCGGAACCGGAATGCCCGCTTGGCTCACCGAGCTCGTCGTCGACACGCCGCCGCAGTAGCCGCCGGCCCAGAAGTCCAAGGAGCCGTCGTAGGCGCCGACGCCCCAAACGCCGCTCCAATCGCCGATCCACTCACAGGCGCTGTTGGTGGTCTCGGTCCAGGCCGAGCCGGGCGGCGGGCCGTTCTCGAAGCTGCCGTCGTTGATCAGCACCTCGGGCGCGCGGGGCGGACCGACGCGGATCGGCGCCGACGACGCGAGGGGCTCGCCGGAGAGGCTGAGTCGATTCTGGACCGGCGGAGTCTGGTCGACCTTGGCTGACGCCGCAGAGGCGAGCGCCAGCAGCGCCAGCGCGCTGCAGAGCAGCACCGCGGCGCGAAACGAGAGTGACTTCGGCATGCGCGTTCTCCTCTTCTCGGAATCCGACCCGCCAGGGATCCGACCGGACACGACGCCCAGTTGTCGCTCGGCGAGCGTAAGAGTAGCTGCATGCTACACGAAGCAGCTGGAATTCTGCATCCCCCACCCGATCGGGTGGGATCAGGGCGCCGCGGAGATCGCGAACGCGAAATCCAGCTCGTCGACCGGCGCCGGCTTGAGGTCCCCGGTGCCCGGCGCGAGCTCGACCGCGAGGGTCTCGCCGGCGATCCAAACCCGCCAGGCCGCGATCGCCGCCTCGAGCTCGGGCGCGGCCGCATAGCGCACCCGGATCCGGTCGGCATAGTCGAGGCCGAGCTCCTTGCGGGCCCCCTGGATCCGGTTGACGATCTCGCGCGCCCGGCCCTCGGCGACCAGCTCGGGCGTGAGCCGCGTTTCGAGGACGACGAGGAGCTCGCGGTCGCCCGCCGTGGCCAGCCCCTCCTTCTCGATCAAACGGACTTCGATCTCCTCGGGGCCGAGCTCGAGCGCTTCGCCGGCCACCTCGATCGTGAGCCGGCCGTCCCGCTCGAGGATCTCCGCCAGCGCGTCGCCGTCGGCGGCGGCGAGCGCCGCCTGCGCCGCCTTCATCCGGCCGCCCAGCCGCTTGCCGAGCGCGCGGAAATTGGGCCTCACCTCGTGGCGCACGAAGTCGCCGCGCCGCTCGGCCCAGGCGATCGCCTTGACGTTGAGCTCGTCGAGAATCACCTCGCGCACCCGTTCGACCTGCTCGCGCACGTCGACCCCCAGCGCCTCCGGAGCGAAGACCAGGGTCGCCGAGGCGAGCGGCTGGCGCGTCTTCAGGTCGTGCGACGAGCGCGCCGCGCGCCCCAGGCCGACGATGCGCTGGGCCAGGCGCATCGCGCTCGCCAGGCGCTCGGCCGCCGCCGCTTCACGGCCGTGCAACTCGCCGAGGACCCCCCGTTCCGCCGGCCAATCGCGCAGGTGCACGCTCGGCTCAGCCTCCGGATCCTGGCTGAGCTCGAGATGCCGGTAGATCGACTCGGCCAGGAAAGGGGTGAAGGGAGCGATCAGACGCGCGAGCGTGGTCAGGACTGCGTAGAGCGTCTGGTAGGCGGCTTCTTTCGACGTGCCGCCGTTCTCGCTCGAGGACCAGAACCGGTCCCGGCTGCGCCGGATGTACCAGTTGGTCAGGTCCTCGACGAAGTCTTCGAGTTGCTTGGCGGCGCGCAGGATCGAGTAGCCCTCGAGGGCGAGCGTCACCTGGTCGACGACACCGTCGAGGCGCAGCAGGATCCAGCGATCGAGATCGTGCCGCTCGCGCAGGGGGATCTCGCGCTGCCGGCCGGGATGCCAGTCGTCGAGGTTGGCGTAGATGGTGAAGAAGGAGAGCGCGTTCCAGATCGGCAGCAGGAACCCCTGCGCCGCCTCGCGCACCAGCCGGGCGGAGAAGCGCGACGGCTGCTCGGGGTCGTTGACGTAGAAGTACCAGCGCAGCGCGTCGGCCCCGGTCTCCTCGAGCACCTGCATCGGATCGACCACGTTGCCCAGGCGCTTCGACATCTTGCGCCCCTGCTCGTCGTTGACGTGGCCCATCACGATGCAATGGCGGAAGGCGACGTCATCGAACAGGGCGCACCCCAGTACGTGCAGGGTGTAGAACCAGCCGCGCGTCTGGTCGACCGCTTCGGCGATGAAGTCGGCCGGGAAGCCCCGCCGCTCCCCGAACCGCGCGTCGGGTTGGAGAGTGGCGCTCGGCGTCCCGAGGTAGTGGTGCTGGGCGAACGGCATGGCGCCGGAGTCGAACCAAGCGTCGATGACGTCGGGCACCCGGCGGAAGGTGCCTCCCTCGCAGGCGTAGCAGGGCCAGGTGAGATCGTCGATGAACGGGCGATGGGGGTCGAACTGCGTCCGGTCGTAGAGATCCGCTGGCCGCCGGTCGCGCGGCACGCCGGCCTGCTCGAAGAGATCCTCGAACGAGCCGACCACCACCGGCTCGGCGGCGCAACCGTCGCACTTCCAGATCGGCAGCGGGGTTCCCCAGTAGCGATTGCGCGACAGCGCCCAGTCGACCACTCCCTCCAGCCAGTTGCCGAAGCGGCCCTGGCCGACGTGCTGGGGATGCCAGTCGATCGTCCGGTTCTTCGCGACCAGCCGGTCGCGGATCGCCGTGGTGCGCACGAACCAGCTCTTGGTGGCGTACTGCAGCAGGGGCGTGTCGCAGCGCCAGCAGAAAGGGTAGCTGTGGCGGTGCCGCTCGTGGTGGAGCAGGAGACTGCGCTCCCGCAGGTCGCGCACGATCTCCTTGTCGGCCTCCTTGAACCAGTGGCCGGCGAACTTCTCGATTCCGCCACGCGAGGCGATCCTGCCGTTGGGTTCCACCGTCTGGAAGAGGGGGAGGCCGTATTTGACGCCCGTCGCGTAGTCGTCGGCGCCGAAAGCCGGCGCGGTGTGCACCAGGCCGGTGCCGTCGGTCGCCGTGACGTAGTCGGCCACCACCACGACCCAGCCGTCGGTGTCCGACGGTGGCGCGGGGAAGACGCTCTCCGGGCGCGCATCCGGCGGGTCGGTGGCGAACGGCCGGTCGTAGCGCAGCCCGTGCAGGGCGGCTCCCGGGACGAGCGCGAGCGCTGGTTGGGTCCGCAGGTCGCGCCGCTGGCGTTTGCCGTCCTCCTCGAGCTCGTAGGGGATCTCCACCTCGATCGCATCCGCGAACAGCAGGCGGGTGCCGGGCCGCGTCGGATGCTCGACCACGCGATAGAGGAGCTCGGGATGGACGGCGAGGCCCGCATGGCCGGGCATCGTCCACGGGGTGGTGGTCCAGGCGACGAGGTAGAAATCGGTCGGTACCACGAGCTCGCGGCCGTCCTCGGTGCGCAGCCGCTGACCCGGCCGCGCCGGGAAGAGGACCCAGATCGAGGGATCCTCGACGTCCTTGTAGTTCTGCGCCACCTCGTGCGAGGAGAGCGTCGTGCCGCAACGCGCGCAGTAGGGCTGGCTCTTGTGCCCCTCGTAGAGCAGGTTCCTGCGGTGGAGCTCCTGGAGCGCCCACCAGGCCGATTCGACGTAGCGGTTGGTGTAGGTGAAGTAGGCGTCGTCGAGATCGACCCAATAACCCACCCGCTCGGTCATCGCCCGCCACTGCTTCTCGTAGGTCATCACCGATTCGAAGCAGGCGCGATTGAAGCGCTCGATCGAAGCCCGCGGGTCGCCGGGCACGAGCTGCTCGATGTCCTTCTTGCCGGAGAGCCCGAGCCGCTTCTCGACCTCGATCTCGACCGGCAGGCCGTGGGTGTCCCAGCCCGCCTTGCGCGCCACGTGACGGCCGCGCATGGTCTGGAAGCGGGGGAAGAGATCCTTGACCACTCGGGTCAGGACGTGCCCGACGTGCGGCGTGTTGTTCGCCGTCGGCGGTCCCTCGAAGAAGACGAAGTCCTCACCGCCGCGATGGCGCGCGAGCGAGCGGGCGAAGACCCGTTCGCGCCGCCAGATCTCGAGCACTTCGCGCTCGAGCGCGGGAAAGGGGTACCCCGTGGCGACCGGTGGGAACCGCGGCGCCGTCATGCGGGAGGCAGGCCGCGCGCGAACTGGGCGAGACGGTCCGCGGCCTCGTCGCTGCGCTCGGCGTGCGGCTGGACGCCACATCCCTCGAGCACTTCGATCTCGGCGTCGGGAAGCGCCGCGAGCCAGACATCGGCGGATTCGACCGGCGGGCTCACGGCGAGGCGTCCCCAGAGCAGGAGCGTCGGCACGCTCACCCGGGGCAGCAGATTCCCGACCCGGTGATTGAGGTAGCCGGAGAGATACGCCGCGAGCGCCGGCCGGTTGGAGACCTCGTGCGCCCCCCGGTAGTGATGGTCGACCAGGGCCTCGGTGACGAGCTCGGGCCGGGCGAAGATCTCCTCGCGCAGGTAGTGCTCGATCCCCTTGCGGCTGGTGTAGAGGTTGAGCGCCGAGGTCCCGAAGATCGGCAGGCGGAGCAGCCGGTGGATCACCGCATCCTTGAGGTCGGGTTCGTCGCCGGCCTGATCGATGCCGGTCGGGCAGCAGAGCACGAGGCCGCGCAAGAGCTCGGGACGGTCGACCGCGAGTTGCACGGCGTAGGCCGCGGGGAGGCCGGCCGCGACCAGGACGGCGCGCCGGCGGACGACGTCGTTGAGGAAGTCGACCAGGAAATCGAGGTACAGCTCGCCGTCGAGGGCCACGTTGGGGCGGGCCGAGCGGCCCCAGCCCGGCAGGTCGGGCGCGAAGACCTGGAACTCCCCGGCCATTCGCTCGGCCAACCGGCGCCACTCGATCGCGTCGTGGCCCGGTCCGAAGGAGTGCAGGAGGACGATCGGCTCGCCGCTCCCCAGGCGTTGGAAGAGGACGTCGGCGAGATCCCAGGCATAGCGATGACGGCGCCCCCAGGTGGTGGGCTCGACGCGGCGGGCTCGGCGTGCGATGGCGGCGTTGACCAGGGCGGGGATGCCGACGGCGGCGCCACCGATCAGCAATCCCTTGAGGATGCGTTTCCGCCGCCGTCGCCGCTCCTCTTCCTCGGAGGTCCAGGCGGTCATGGGTGGCAGACTTTATCACGCGGATCCAAGGGCTTGCGCCGGGTTAAGATGCGCGGAGGGAGAGACCGCGATGGCCGTTCTGCCGATCGTCCGCATGGGGCATCCGGTGCTGAGGGCGCCGGCCGAGCCGCTCCCGGAGGGGCGCCTCCGCGAGCCCGAGGTGCAGCGTCTGATCGACGACATGATCGAGACCATGCGCGACGCCGACGGGGTCGGACTGGCGGCGCCGCAGGTGGGCGTGGGGTGGCAGCTGTTCGTCTACGAAGCGCTGGACGAAGAGGAGCCCGCGGCCGGGATTCCCTTGCGGGTGCTGGTCAATCCCATGGTGGAGCCGTTTCCCGGGGAGTTGGTCTACGACTGGGAGGGCTGTCTCTCGATTCCCGACCTGCGCGGTCTCGTGCCCCGCCATCCCGCGGTCCGAATCCGGGCGCTCGACCGTGACGGGAAGCCTCTCGCCTTCAGCGCGGAGGGCTTCGAAGCCCGCATCGTCCAGCACGAGTTCGACCACCTGAACGGCGTCCTCTTCCTCGACCGGATGCGCGACTTGCACTCGCTCGCCTTCTACGAGGAGTGGCACGAGTTCCTGCGCGCTGCCGACGCATCGCCGCGGATCGACAAGGCGGAATAGTGGGGCTGCGCTTCGTGCTGGCCTGGGCCGGGCGCCACTGTCCCGAGCCTTGGGAATCGCTCTCAGCCGACTACCTGCGACGCATCGAGCCTTGGGTGCCGATCGAGGAGAAGATCGTCAAGGCGGCAGCGCGGGGCGACGACGCGACGCGGCGGCGCCACGAGGCCGAGGCCCTGCGTCGCGCGACGCCGGCGGGCGCGTTCCGCGTGGCGCTCGACGAGCGCGGCATCCAATGGACCTCCGAGCGGCTCGCCCGGGAGGTCGAGCGCTGGCGCGCGGAGTGGCCCCGCCCGGTGGTCTTCTACCTCGGTTCGGATCTCGGGCTGGAGCCGGAGCTCCTCGCCGAATGCCGGCTGCGACTCTCCCTGGGGCGGATGACGCTGCCGCACCACCTCGCGCGGCTGGTGCTCCTCGAGCAGGTCTATCGCGCGCTTTCGATCGTCGCCGGAATCAACTATCATCGCCCGACGTTGTAGGAGACCCCAGCCATCAGGGGAACCACTGCAAGGAGGCGTCGACGTGGCGCGTAAACCGGCGAAAGCCTCGAAGACCATGAGCAGGAAGAAGACGACCGGCGCGGCGCGTTCGAAGGCGGTCAAGCGCCGGGCGGCGAAGCCGGCCGCCAAGGCGAAGGCCCGTCCGAAGGCGCCCGCCAGGCCAGCGGCCAAGCCGAAGCCGAAGCCGCGAGTCTCGGCCAAGCCCTCGGCGCCCAAGAAACCGGCGCCCAAGGGGCCGGCGCCCAAGAGACCGGCGCCCAAGGGGCCGGCGGCGAGGAAGGCGGTTCCCGCCAAGGCGGTCCGGGCGAAGGCGGCCGTCGCCAAACCGGCGGCGAAGGCGAGTCCCGCGAAGCCGGTCCCGGCCAAGGCGGCGATCGCGCCGGCGGCGCCGGACAGGACCCCGGTGACGAAGGCTCCGCTCTCCCCGGCGCGCGCCGCGACGAAGCCGCTAGAGGTCGCGCCGCCCGCGAAGGGCAAGCCGGCGGTCGCCACGAAACCCGCCGCCGGGCGCGGCGTCGGGCGCGAGGTGGTCCGGGTGGGCGACGCGCCGCCGCCGGCATCGCGTCCCGCCTTCGCTCGCGACTTCCTGGAGGCCCAACGCAAGAAGCTGATGGCGAAGAAGGAGGAGATCCTGAAGATGTACCGCAAGGACCTCCAGAACGGCCAGGAGTCCAACGACAGCCCGACCGAGGACTTGGTCGATCGAGCCAACAACGCCTACAACCGCGAGCTCGCTTTCTCGATCTCGGACAACGAGCGCGAGCTGCTGCTGCAGATCGACCAGGCGATCGAGCGGCTGAACGGCGGCAGCTACGGCTACTGCCTGCACACCGGCCACCCCATCGGGCTCACCAGGCTCGAGGCCATTCCCTGGGCGAAGTACAGCGTCGAGGCGCAGGAGATGCTCGAGAAGGGCCTGCTCTCGGAGGCCTGAGCCGGGCGGTCGGCCACGACCGCGGGGACGACGCGCGACGCCATGCGAATCCGCTCCTTCGTAGGTCTGCTGCTAGCGGTCGCGCTGGTCTTCTACGCCGTCGTCCTGCATCACCACAATCGCGACCTCCTGCAGGAGCGCTTCCACGTCGGGTCGGAGGCGACCATCCCCTTGTGGGTCGCCCTGCTGGCGATCTTCCTGCTCGGTTTCCTGCCCACGGGGGTGACGCTGGTCGTCGACACCCTGCGCCGCGACCTGGCGCTGCGCCGTAGCCGGCGACGCAAGCGCGAGGCGGAGAGCCTCGAAGCCTCCTTCCGCCGCGCCATCGACCTGCAGGCCGACGGTCAGTGGGGAAAGGCGGCGAGCGAGCTCGAATCGCTGCTCGCCGGCTCCCCCGACCATTTCTCCGGTCTGCTGCGCTACGGCGAAGTCCTGCGCCGGCTGGGGCGTCACGAGGAGGCGACCGAAGTGCATCGGCAGGCGGCGTCGCGCTATCCGCACTCGGTCAGCCTGCTCTATCAGCTGGCCGAGGACCACGCGGCGCGCGGCGAGCGGGACGTGGCGCACGAGATCGAGAATCGGATCGTCCGCGAGTTCCCGGGCTTCGGGCTCGAGGTGCTGCGCCGCCGCCGCGGCGAAGCTCTCGCGCGACGCGATTGGGCCGAGGCCGGCAAGCTCCACGATCGGGTGACCGCCCTGCTCAACGAGAGCGGGGATTCGGCGGCGCTCGCCCGGGAATCGAGCCTCGCCCAGGGGCTCGACTACCAGCGCGGCGTCCGGCGGCTCGAGCAGGACCAGGCGGGCGAGGCGGCGGAGCTCTTCCGGACCCTGCTCGCGCACGAGCCGCGGTTCATTCCGGCCCGTATCATGCTCGGCGAGGCGGAGCTCCTGGCGGATCGCGAAACCGCGGCGGTCGACGCCTGGCGGGAGGGCTACCTGGAGACCGGCAGCCCGGTCTTCCTGCAGCGCATCGAGGATCATTTCATCGAGGCCGAGGAGCCGCTGCGGGCGATCGAGACGATGCGCGGCCTGATCGCCGCCGCGGAGAACGACCTGTTGCCCCGCTTCTTCCTCGGCCGGCTCTACTACCGGCTCGAGATGCACGACGAGGCGCTGAGGGCCCTGGCGACGATCGAGGAGCGCATCCGCTCGTCGCCCACGTTCCACTTCCTGGTCGGCAAGATCCACCAGCGCCGGGGCGATCTCGGCAAGGCGGTGGATGCCTTCGGCGTCTGTCTGGCGCAGCTCGACGCCGGCGCCGCGGAGTATCTCTGCCGCGTCTGCCATCAGCGCTATCGGGACTGGCGCGACTCCTGTTCGCGCTGCGGCTCCTGGAACTCGGTCGAGCTCGACTTCGAGGAAGAGCGCCTCTCGCCCGAGCAGCTCGGCATCGTCCAGGTGCCGGTCTGGGGAGTCGCCGAGGATTCCGGCGAGTTCTCGCTCGCGGCGCTCCAGCCGGCGCCCGAGGAGTAGTCCTTGCGCGAGCTGCTGGCTGCGATCGCCGCCGGCCGGAGCGAGCCGGTCTACCTGGTGCACGGGGATCGGGCGCTCGCCGAGCCGGCCGCCGTCCGCCTGGCGAGCGCGCTCGCCGAGTCTTTCGGCTGCGCGCCGCAGACGCTGCGCCGGCCGGACTCGCTCGCCGATGTCGTGGCCGACCTGCGGACGTTCTCCCTCTTCGCCGACGGCAAGGTGATCGTGGTGATCGAGAGCGGGGTCCTCGCCGATCGTGCCTCGGCGTCCGAGCTCTTCGAGGAGATCCGTGCCGAGCTCCCGTGGAGCGGCGGCGCAGGCGACCTCAAGGGCGGAGCTCGCGAGGCGGCGCTTCGCCTCCTGCAGGTCCTCCGGTTGTTCGATCTCGATCCGCAGAGCGCGCCGCCGGAGCGGCTCCTCGCCGGACTGCCCGACGCGCTGCTCGCCGGCAAGGCGGGGCGCGGGGCGCGCGCCAAGGCGAGCGATGCGGACGCCTGCCGCGGCGCGCTCGCGCCGCTGCTCGCCGCGGCCCTGGAGGCGGGGCTGCGCGGCATCGGCCAGGAAGACGTCTCCCAGGTCGCCGACCTGCTGCGCGACGGGCTGCCGGACCGTCAGGTGCTGGTGCTGGTGGAGAGCGCGGTGGCCGAAGACCATCCTCTCCTTGCCGCGCTCGAGCGCCGCGGCGCGGTGGTCGCGGCCGGCCGCCTGAGCTCCGAACGCGGCAGGTTCGGCGGTCTCGCTCCGCTCGTGGCCGAGCTCGAGCGGGAGACCGGCGCGGCGATCGAGCGCGCGGCGCTCGACGAGCTCGCGCACCGGACCCTGCGCGCCGAAGGCGGGCGCGGTGCCGCCGTCGTGGGAGTCGACGCCGATTCGGCGGCGCGCTTCGGCGGCGAGTATCGCAAGCTCGCGGCGCTCTCCGGGGGTGGGCGGATCGGGCTCGCGCTGGTCGAGCAGAGTGTCGAGGACCGCGGCGACGAGGACGTCTGGAAGATCCTCGACGCCATCGGCGAAGGCCGCTCCGAGGAGGCGCTCTCCCGCCTGCAGCGCCGGCTCGCCGGCGCCGACGACCCGATCCTCGAACGGCTCTCGTTTTTCTCCCTGCTCGCCGCCTTCTGCCGGCATCTGATCGCGGTGCGCGGCGCGCAGCAGCTTGCCGGGGTGGCGGGCGGGGAACGCGATTTCAACCGCTTCAAGCAGCGCACCGCCTCGGCGCTCCAGGGAAAGCTGCCGGGCCTCGCCAAGAATCCGCTCGCCGGGCTCAAGGAGTACCGACTCTTCAAGGCCTACGTTGCCGCCCAGCGCCTCACCCCCGCGCAGCTGGCGCGCCTCCCGGAGCGAGTGCTCGAAACCGAGCGGCGGCTGAAGGGAGACTCTGGCGATCCCGAGGCTGCGCTGGCCGAGCTGGTGCTCGAGCTGGCTCGCACCGGCGCTCCGGCGCGGCCCGCGCGCGGCACCGCGCGGGGCTGACGCCGGGCACGCGAGGGATCGACCTCAGGGGCGCGCCGGCAGGGCGCGCGGCATGCCGTGTTGCAGGCGCAGGCGGCGGAAGGTGGCGAGCAGCTGGTCGCGCGCCGCACCGTCGAGGTAGTCGCCCCGCGAGTAGAGCCGGCGGTAGAGGCCCACCAAGTGCGGAAACCGTTCCGCGAGCCAGGGAAAGAACGTCTTACGACTCGCCGGGCGGAGGAAGAGCGCCTGCTGGTGGACGTCGCGCGCCCCCGCCTCCGATGCCGCGGCGAAGAGCGGCGCGAGGCTCTCCTCGCCGTCGTTGATGCCCGGCATCACCGGCATGCAGTTGATCGTCACCGCGAGGCCCGCCTCGGCCAGCCGGGCGACGGTGCGCAGCCGCGCGGCGGGATCCGGGGCCGCGGGCTCGAGCTCGCGCGCCAGCGCCGCGTCGAGGGTGGTCACGGTGACGTGGATCTCGACGCTGTGCCGGCGATCGAGCTCCTGCAGGAGGTCGAGGTCGCGCAGGATGAGCGGCGACTTGGTGGTCACCGAGAGATCGAGCCCTTCGGCGCCGACGAAGACCTCGAGCAGCGAGCGCGTCACGCCGTGATGGCGCTCGGCGGGTTGGTACGGGTCGGTGGCGGTGCCGAGGGCGATCGAGCTGCCGCGCAGGTCGCTCTTGCGCAGGCGGCGGCGGAGCTTCTCCGCGGCTTCGCGCTTGACGAAGATCTTCCTCTCGAACTCGAGCGGGTCGCCCAAGTCGAGGAAGCCATGGGTGTAGCGCGCGTAGCAGTAGACGCAACCGAACTCGCAACCCCGGTAGGGGTTGATCGTCCACTCGAACGGCAGGTTCGGCGCGTCGCAGCGGTTGAGCAGCTCGCGGACCGCGAGATCGAAGTACTCGACTCCGGCGCGCCGCCGCAGCGCCTCGACGTCGGGCGCGGGTCGTCCGACCGGCAGGATCGGGAAGAGCGGGAGGGTGGCGTCCTGGATCATTTACGCTTTTTTTACGCCATCCCGGGCGGAATGTCAAGCTGGCCCTCCAGGAGCGTCGTTTCCTCAGACTCAAGCCACTGCATACAATGGGCTTATGCCAGAGCTTCCGGAGATCGAGGTGCTGCGGCGGAGCCTGCAGTCACGGCTTCTCGGGCGAAGAATCGCTGCGGTCGAGGTGATGAGCCCGGCGCTTCGCGAGCCGCTCGACCAGCGGGCGCTGCGCGGCCTCGTGGGCCGCGCGGTAACGGCACTCGCGCGACGCAGCAAGTATCTGTGGATCGGGCTCGAAGGGGGAAGGACGCTGGTGATCCACCTCGGGATGAGTGGGCGACTGACCCTCGCCTCCGGCGGGACGGCGCCCGAGCCTCACGAGCACCTGGCCTTCGAGCTCGACTCGGGCGAGCGCCTGCGGCTGCGTGACCCGCGCCGGTTCGGGGCCGCCTTCGTGGTGGCGACCGGGCGCCTGGCGAGCGACCAGCACTTCGCGCACCTCGGAGTCGAGCCGCTGGATCCGCCGATCGACGGCGCGCGGCTCGCCGCCCTCGCCGCCGGCTGCCGCGGACCGATCAAGCCCTTCCTCATGGACGGTCGGCGGCTGGTCGGGGTCGGCAACATCTACGCCGCGGAGTCGCTGCACCGCGCCGGGATCCACCCGGCGCGCCCGGTGAGCCGCCTCGCCAAGGCGCGCTGGGACCGGCTCGCCGCGGCGGTGGTCGAGGTGCTGGAGGAGGCCATCGACGAAGGGGGCACGACGCTCAACGACTTCACCGACGGCGCGGGCGTGGAGGGGGAGTTCCAGATCGCGCTCGCCGTCTATGGTCGCGAGGGCGAGCCCTGTCCGCGGTGCGGCAGCACGGTTCGCCGGACGGTGCAGGCTGGTCGGAGCACCTTCTACTGCCCCGGCTGCCAGCGCTAGAGTGGCGGCTCGGAGGGAGCTCTGCTCATGCGCCTCGCGCTTTCGATGACCGTGCTGCTGCTCGGTTCGGCCGCCAACGTGAGCTGCGGCGCCGGTGGATCGCCGGAACCTCCGCGCTCCGAGGCAGCTTCGCCGGAGACCGCGCCGGAGCGTTCCGAGGCCGCGGCGACCCGCGCGCTCGAGGAGCGAGCCGCCGACTTCGAGGATCGCTTCCGTGCGATCCAGGAGAGCGACCTGTCGCCCGAAGAGAAGGCGGCGGAGGCCTCGCGCCTCGCCGACGAGCAGCAGCGCGCGCTGCGCGCGGCCGCCGACGGAGAGGCGACGGCTGGCGAAGGGGAGGATCGACCATGACCCGGCCGAGCGGAGTCTCCGTCACGCCGCCGGCGATGGCGTTGGGGGTCGCCGGCGGCACGGGCTCCGGCAAGACCACCGTGGCGCGCGAGATCCTCGACGCGGTGGGCGCCGATCGGATCGCCTTCCTCGCCCAGGACAACTACTACCGGGACGTCGAGTGGGCGACGCCGGAGCAGCTCCTCGCCTACAACTTCGACCACCCGCGGGCGATCGACACCGAGCTCTTCGTGACGCACATCCGGACGCTGAAATCCGGCCGCGCGATCGATCTCCCGGTCTACGATTTCGTCCGCCACCGCCGGACCGCGGAGAGCCGCCGCGTCGAGCCGCGGCCGGTGCTGCTGGTCGAGGGGATCCTGCTCTTCGCCGAGCCGCTGGTTCGCGAGCTGCTGGACTTCAAGGTGTTCGTCGACACCGACGCCGACGTCCGCCTGGTGCGCCGCATCCGGCGCGACCTCAGCGAACGTGGCCGTTCGGTCTCCGACGTGCTGCGCCAGTACATGGGCAGCGTCCGCCCGATGCACCTCGAGTTCGTCGAGCCCTCGAAACGCTGGGCCGACGTGATCGTCCCGGAGGGGGGCGAGAACCGCGTGGCGGTCGAGATGGTGATCGCCCGGCTCGAGCAGCTCCTCGGCGTCGCCGAGGCGGCCCGCCCCGCCCACTGACCGCAGCGCCTCAGAAGGGCCAGATCCGCGGGATCAGCAGCGAAGCGAGCAGCCAGAAGAGCAGGTTGAGCGGCAAACCCGCGGCGATGAAGTCGCTGTAGCGGTAGTTGCCGGCGCCATAGACCATGGCGTTGGTCTGGTAACCGACCGGGGTCACGAAGCCGTTGGACGCGGCGAAGGTCACCGCCATCAGGAACGGCCGCGAGTCGACCCCGAGCGCCTCGGCGGTCGCGAAGGCGACCGGCACCATCAGCACCGCGGTCGAGGCGTTGGAGAGGATCTCGGTCAGCACCATGGTCACGAGGTAGAAGAGCGCCAGGGCGACCCACGGCCCTTCGCCGGCCCGGCCTCCGAGCCAGTCCCCCAGGTCGCTCGCCAGACCCGATTTCTCGAGCGCGATGCCGAGCGGGATGGTCGCCGCGAGCAGGAAGTAGACCGACCAGTTCACCGAGCGGTAGACCTTCTGGATGCGCACCGTGCGCGAGGCGAGGAGCACCACGACGCCGACCAGCGCCGCGACCAGGATGGACACCCCGAAGAGCGCCGCCGCGGCGACCACGCCGGCGAAGACCGCGGCGTGCAGCCACCAGCGGCGGTGCAGCCCGAGCCGGAGGTCGATCTCGGCCAGGGGCAGGAAGTCGTCCTGCCGGAAGAGCTGCTCGATGCTGCGGCGCGGACCGAAGACCAGCAGAGTGTCCCACCGCTTGAGCGGGATCCAGGCGAGCTTCTCGCGGATCGACTCGCCGGCCCGGGCGAGCGCCAGGACGAAGGCGCCGAAACGCCGCCGGAAGTCGATCTCGCGCAGGGTGGTCCCCTCGAGCGTCGAGGCGGGCGACAGTTGCACCTCGGCGAGCACCGTGTCGCCATCGGAGAGGTTGGCGTCCGACAGCTTGATGTCGGAGATCAGCAGCAGCCGCTCCTGTTCCTTGAACAGGACGATGTCCTCCATGGTGCCGCGCACGATCAGGATGTCGTCGGCCTCGATCGGCGTCGAGCGCAGGTCGAAGGCGATCTTGCGTTCGCCGCGCAGGATCTCGAGCACGGTCAGCCGGTGGCGGTCGCTGATCTTCTCCTCGACCACCGTGCTGCCGATCAGCCGGGCACCGGCGGGGACGCGGATCTCGGTGAGATAGGGCGTGAGCTGGTACTTGCTGGTGAGGCTCGAGGGGTCGCCGCGCGAGGGCAGCCAGCGGACGAGCAGCGCGTTGTAGGCCATGCCGCAGGCGAAGAAGACGATGCCCATCGGGAAGAGCTCGAACATCGAGAAAGGGCGCTCGCCGTGCGCTTCGGTGAGCGAGGAGACGAGCAGGTTGGTGGAGGTGCCGATGAGCGTGCAGGTGCCACCGAAGATCGCCGCGTAGTTGAGCGGCAGCAGCAGGCGGGAGGGGCTCTTGCGGTGCTGCTTGGCGAGCTGCAGGGCGATCGGGATGAAGATCGCGACCGCGGCGGTGTTGTTGATGAACATCGAGAGCGCACCGGCCACCGTGAGCAGGATCGCCACCGAAGCCGCCCACGAACCGCGCGCCAGCCGTCCGATGCGATGGCCCACCTCGGCGACCACGCCGCTCCCGGCGATCGCCTCCGAGAGGATCATCATCAGGAGGACGGTGATCACCGCCGGGTCGGAGAATCCGGAGAGCCCCTCGCGGATCGTCACCAGGCCGCCCACCAGGAGGGCCGCGAGGAGAGTCAGGGCGACGACGTCGATCGCCATCCACTCCATCGCCGAAGCGACGAGCATGAAGACGAGCAGGACGAGCAGGAAGGTAGTCTGCATGCCGACGCTCGATCGGGCGTCAGGGCTGGAGATCGAGCTCGCGCAGGAGCGTCCCCGCGGCATCGGCGGCACGGAGGCGCTCGAGCAGGGCGTCGGCTCGCGCCGCCCGCTGCCAGGCCGCCCGGGGCGCGACCAGGCGCAGGGCGACCAGCTCCGCGAGCACCTCGGTCTGCGTCGTGCTGCCGTCGCCGGCGCGCGCCGCCGCGGCGGGGAGCTGATGCCATCGTCCCTCGCGCACCAGGCCGGCGACCGCGGGGCTGCCGAGCAGCACCTCCCGCGCCGCGATCCGGCCGCCGCCCAGCCGGGGCAGCAGGGTGAGGCCGATCGCGCCGCGAAAGGCCTCGGCGAGGCCGACGCGGACCTGACGCCGGCGCTCCGGCGCGACTCTCCCGGCGAGCTCGGCCAGAGCGGCGCCGGCGGTGACCGCCTCCACGGTCAGGAGCACCAGCGAACCGGCGGCGGCGAGGGCGACGGCCTCCTCGATCGCCGCCGCATCGAGCCTCCCGTCGACCGCGATCGTCTCGACGTCCTCGCTGCGCGCCGCGACGAGCGCCGCCGCGAAGCTCGGGGCGTGGGTCGGGATCTCGCGCTGGCGGACGAGCGAGCGGGCTCGCCGATGGACGAACTCGATCGGGCTTGCGAGAGCCAGCAGCGCCGACCGGCGTCGCTCGTTGATGCGCTCGACGAGCGACGCCAGCGTCGTGGTGCGGCCCGACCCCGGCGGGCCGGCCACCACGACCAGGCCCCGCTCGACGTCGGCCAGCCGCTCGGCGGCCGGGGGGAGCTCGAGCGCCGCGGTGGTGGGCACGGCGAGCGGCACGTGGCGGATCGCGGCGCCGACGCCGAGGTGGTCGCGCAGCAAGTGAACCCGAAAGCGCGCCAGCTCGGGGATCTCGTGAGTGAAGCAGGCGTCGTTCGTGCGCTCGAACTCGGTCCGCTGGCGCTCGTTGGCGATGGCGAAGAGCAGCTCCTTCAGGCGCGCCGAGGTCGCCGGCTCGTAGGTCTCGAAGGGCTGCAGCTCGCCGTTGAGCCGCAGGCAGGGCGGCTCGTAGGCGGCGAGGTGGAGGTCGCTCGCGCCGAGCTCGATCATGGCCCGCAGGAGATCCTCGATCGGTGGGAAGGCCCGGCGCGCCTTCTCGACGGGCGCCGGACCGGCGCCGCGTTCGGTCGGGCCAGCCGGCGCCGCGGGCGGGGCGAGCTTGGGCGAGGCGAGCGCGGTCCAACCCGCGGCGGTCGCCAGGCAGGCGAAGTGGACCACCACGCCGTCGACCTCGTGGTCGAACTCCCAGCGGGGCGCCGCGTTGGGCTCCGGAAGCCGGCGCATCGGCGCCACCTCGCCGAGCAGCAGCTCGACGCCCCGGCGGTCGAGGACGGTCTGGGTGACCTCCTGATCGCTGCCCCCCTTGCGCATCCGGGGCAGGCGCCCGGGCTCGAGGAGCACCGCGTCGACGCGGTTCTTGATCGCCGCCTGGAGGAGCTTGTCGATCGCCGCCATCGTCCTCAGCCTCGCGCCCGGAGGACCGCCGACTTGCGCAGGTAGCGCACGCCATTCTCGCCGAGGAGCGGCAGGAACGGTCCTTCGCCGCCGGTCAAGGCGTCGAGCACGCGCTCCCGGCCGGGCGCGGGTTCGAATTGGATCTCCCCTTCGAGCGTCTCGCCGCTCACCAGGTCGACCGCGACCGGCACGCGCCGCGCTCCGCGTCGATCCCGGGCCGCGGTGTCCCGGGCGTCGCCCGCGACCTCGAGGTAGGCGATCCAGCCGAGGTTGATGAGCGCCATCTCGCCCTCGATCTCGCAGGGGAGGAAGTCGGCTCGCGGGGCATTGAGGCGCTCGAGCAGAGTCTCGGGACCGGCTCCCTGGGAACCCGAGCGGGCGAGCGTGATCACCGCCCGGGACGCCGAGCCGTCGTAGCCGACGAGGCGGACTTCCCGCCGCTCGACCGCGAGCGCGAGCGCTTGCATGCCGCGAGTCTAGCAGCGGGCCGAGCGGGTTTGCGGCGCCCGCGCGCTCTCGCTACCATTGCCCCATGACGACGTACCGGGTCGAAGTGCACGCCTCGTTCGAGGCCGCGCACCACCTGTTGCTCTACCGCGGCCGTCCGGAGCCCAATCACGGGCACACCTGGCGGGTCTCGGTGGCGCTCACCGCGGACCGGCTGGACGACGAGGGGATGGTGTTCGATTTCGTCGCAGCGCGCGCGGCGCTCGCCGAGCTCACCGCGCGCTTCGACCACGGGGACATCAATCAGGTCCCGCCCTTCGATCGCACCAGTCCGACCACGGAGCGCCTCGCCGAGTGGTTCTGCCGTGAGATGCAGGGACGCCTGCCGTCGGCCCAGGTCGAGGCGGCCACGGTTTGGGAGGGGCCGCACGCCGCGGCCACGTTCAGCCTGGGAGCCGGGCGATGAGCCGCCCGGCGCCGCTCGGCCGCGCGGTCCCGGGGGCTCTGCTCGCGCTCCTGATCGCTGGCGCGGGGTGCCACCGCGCGAGCGCGCCGGTCGCGTCGCTCACCGTGGCGCCGGCCACCTTGCAGCTGGGCTTCCCGGAATTCACCGAGATCGAGATCCGGCTGACCCCGGAGTCGGAGCTTCCGGTGGGCGTCGAGCCGCGCCTCTTCCTGCACCTCCTGGAGGAGCCGGGCGTGGTGCTGCGCACCTTCGACCACCGCCTCCCGGGCGGTTGGCGGGAAGGCCGCGAGCTGGTCTACCGCCACCGCCTCTACCAGTCCGCCCTGGGCGAGCCGCTCGAGCCGGGAACCTACCTCCTCTCCGCCGGGCTCTACGACGAGAGCGGGCGGCGCTACGCGCTCCGCGGCGCGGGCGAGGAGGTGGCCAAGCTGGAGTACGCCGTCGCCGAGGTCGCGGTTCCGGCGCCGGGCGAAGGCATGCCGGCGGTGAGGTTCTCCGACCTCTGGCGGCCGCCCGAGCCCGGGGTCGATCGCCAGATCCTCGGCCGGCGAGCGTTGAGTGGGGGCGGCGCGGGCATCCTCCAGATCGGGCCGCTCAAGGGCCCGGGGGAGATCCTGCTGCGGGTCGGGTTTCCCGAAGCCGGTGGGGGTCGCCTCGAGATCGCGGAGGGCGGCAGCGTTCCCAAGGTCCATCTGCGCTCCACCTGCGGTGGGCACGAGGCCGAGATCTCCGGCGGCGGCATGGAGACACTCGTCCCGGTCCCGCCCACCGCCGCGCCGGTCGCCTGCGACATCGAGTTCTCGCCCAATTTCGTCGTGCGCTCGGGCGATTCCCCCGAGCCGCGCTCGGTCACCGTCGAGATCGTCGCCTGGCGGGCCGGGGTGGAGGATGAATAGCCGGTCGCCGATCCTGCGCCCGCCGCAAGCGCGCTACCTCGAGACGTTGCTGCCGCGACGGGACGCGATCCGTGCCGAGATGGAGCGCTTCGCGGCCGAACAGGGGGTTCCGATCGCGCAGCCCGCGCTCGGCCGGCTCCTCGAGGCGCTCGCCGGCGCCCGGCCCGCGGGGCGTTGCCTCGAGATCGGCACGGCGATCGGCTACGGCACGCTCTGCCTCGCGCTCGGAGCGAAGGACGGCCGGGTGGTCACGATCGACCGGGACCCCGAGCGGCAGGAGACGGCGCGCCGCTTCCTCGAAGCGGCGGGGGTGCTCGGCCGCGTCGAGCTCCTGACCGGCGAGGCGCTCGAGCTCCTGCCGCGGCTCGAGGCGCCGTTCGACCTGGTCTACATCGACGGCGACAAGCGCGACTACCGGCGCTCGCTCGACTTCGCCCTGCCTCTGCTCACGTTGGGGGGTCTCGTGGTGGTGGACAACCTGCTCTGGAAGGGGACGATCGCCGATCCAGCGCGGCGCGACGAGGACGACGCCGCGGCGCGCGAGATCGAGCGCTTCAACTTCTACTTCATGATCCACCCGCAGCTCGTCGCGAACCTCCTGCCGTTGGGCGACGGCGTGGGCCTCGCGGTCAAGAAGCAGCCGACGATCCGCGAGCTCGGCGGGCCGTACTAGCGCTCAGTACTTGACCGAGCAGCCGTAGGCCTTGGTGACGGCGGGCTCGGGACGCTGGCCCTGCTCGAGGGCGGTGAGCGCCGCGTCGACGTAGTTGGTCTTGGCGCGCCCCGACGGGCCGTCGTCGATCGCGCCCATGTAGGCGAGCCTGCCCTCCGGGTCGATGACGTACATGTGCGGCGTGGTCTTCGCGCCGTAGGCGCGCCCCACCTGGCCGCTCGCGTCGTAGAGCACCGGATAGGCGATGCCGCGCTCGGCGTTGTACTTCCGGTGATCGGCCGGAGCGAGGTAGTCCTGGTGATCGGCGCGGGTGCTGTTGATCGCCAGCCAGACGGCCTGCGGGTGCTTCGCCGCCGTCGCGAGCATCGTCTTGGCGTCGGCGTGCCGGCGCGACACCGGGCAGTTGGGATTGATCCACTCGAGGACCACCGTCTTGCCGCGGAACCCGGCGAGCGAGACCTCCTGGCCGTCGAGGTCCTTCAGCGTGAAGTCCGGCGCCGGCGCGCCCACGGCGAGGTCGGCGAGCGAGGGGCCGGCGCAACCGGCGAGGGTCAGGGCGACGAGGAGCGGGCGGACGAGCTGGAGGATGCGTGGCATGTCGTTCTCCTTCAGTTGCCGGGCGGTCGCCGATGGCGTCGCCGGAAGTGGAGCCAGGTTGCGATGCCCACCGCCAGGGCGGCGATCGCGACGAGCGCCGTTCTGGACAAGGGCCGGGCGGCTGGCGCGGACGGCAGGGCCACCGACGTCGTGCCGGCGAGCGCGAGCTCCGCGCCCTCCCGCTCGAGACCGGTGATCGTCCACGCGAGATCGATCGCGCGAGGAACGGGCCGGGTCTCGTCGAGAGGACGGATCGGTACCCGAAACTGCAATCCGCCCGAGGTGGCCCGCAGCTCGGGGCGGCCGAGCGCGTAGAGCGGATGAACGGCGAAGAAGAGATCGGGGGCTGCCGCGGCGATCCCGCCGCCAGCGAGCGCGAGCTCCAGCGTGGAGAAGGGGTAGTCCCCGGGCTCGATGCGAGCCTCGACCCGCGGCGGGTTCGCGAGCTCGCCGAGCGAGCGTGGCAGCCGGCGTTCCCAGAGCTCCAGCCGGGCGGCGGTCGCGGCGTCCGCCGCGGGAGCTCCGAGCGGCTGCACGAGCCCGAGCTCGGCGGTGTAGGGGATGCACTCGCTCGCGCAGACCAGGTAGTCGAGGCGCGCCCGGAGCTCGAGGCGCTCGCCACCCGCGCCCTGCGGCCGGACGCGCAGCGGATAGATCACGGCGTCCGCGTAGCCGAAGCTCATCAGGCCCCCCGGCAGCGGGAAGCGGTGCGGCGCGGGATAGCGCAGCGGTCCGGCGGCAATCGCCGGCGTCGCGCTCCAGTCGAGCTTCGGCGGGTAGCCGGCGTCGCCGCTGTTCTCCCAGTAGACGTGCCAGCCGGGGGCGAGCTCGAACTCGAGACCGAGCGCGAGCTCCTCGCCGCCGGGCGCCACCTGCCAGGGCGAGACGAGCCTCACCTTGGCCTGCTCGTTGGCGACCCAGGGGCCCACGGCGGCGGAACCGGGGCTGGCGAGCAGGGCGAGAGCGAGTCCCGACGGTGCGAGGACGCGACGCATCCTTGGTTCCTACGCTGAATCCGGCGATTGGGTTGTCGCCGGGGCGCGCAGGGGGGCGAGCCAGGCGGCGCGGCGCGCCACCTGCTCGGGGGTCGCCGCCGGATCCGGCTCGAGCCGCCAGCGCTTGGACGGCGCTTCGCCGAAACGGACGGGCAGCTCGATCCAGCGCTCGCGACGGGCCACCAACAGGCGGCTCTCGCTGCCCGGCGGGAAGCCGGCCAGCCGCCGCTCCCAGTCCTCGGCCCGGATGCGCAGCCCCGCGAGACCGGCGATCTCGTCCTCGACCGCCAGGCCGGCGTCCCAGGCGGGAGTTTCGCGGGGAACCTCGACGACGACCAACGCCCCGTTGCGGGTTTCGATCTTGGCGCCCAGCCAGCCGCGCGGCGGCTCGTCTTCCGCCGGGAGCTCGACCGGCTTGAAGCGGAGCCCGAGCCAATCGAGCGCCGGCGCGTAGTCGAGCTCGTCCGTCGAGCGCACGGCGCGCGCGAAGAACTCCGCGAGCGAAGTGCCGGCGAGCTCGCTCGCCGCTGCCTCGAAGCCCTCGCTGGTGAAGCCGGCGGCCGCGGAGAAGCGCCGATAGGCCAGGCGCAGCAGATCATCGAGACTCCGCCGGCCGCCGCTCGCCGCGCGCAGCCGCTGGTCGAGCAGGAAGGCGACCACCGCGCCCTTGGTGTAGTAGCTGATGGCGCTGTTCACCGAGCTCTCGTCGCGCCGGTAGAACTTGATCCAGGTGTCGAACGAGGCCTCGGCGAGGGTCTGCACCTGGCGCCCCGGGGTCGACTGCAGCCGCTCGATGGAAGCCGAGAGATGGTCGAGGTACTCCTTCTCCGTCGCGCGGCCGGCCCGGTGCACCAGCAGGTCGTCGTAGTAGGAGGTGATTCCCTCGGCCACCCAGAGGCCCGAGGTGTAGTTCTCCCGCTCGTAGTCGAACGGCCCGAGCTCGACCGGACGGAGCCGCTTGACGTTCCAGGTGTGGAAGAACTCGTGGGCCGCGAGTGACAGCCAGTCGAGGTAGCCCTTGCGAGTGCGGACGTCCCAATGGCTGGCGACGAGCAGGGTCGAATCCTGGTGCTCGAGCCCGCTCGCGCCCGCCTCCCGGAGCAGGTTGAGGAAGAGGAAGCTCGCGTAGGGCGGCTCGCCCCACAGCGCCACGGTCTCCGCGACGATCTGTTCGAGGTCGGCGGCCGAGCGCTCGCCGTCCCAGACCCCTTGGCCTCCTTCGTGGACCAGCAGGTGCTCGCGGCCGGCAACCGCGAAACGGTGGACCGAGGAGGGGTTCCCGGCGTAGATCGGCGAGTCGATCAGGCGATCGAAGCTCTCGGCGAGCAGGGTGCGGTCGTCGTCCGCGCGGCGCGGCAGCGCGCAGTGGAGCGCGCCCCAATCCTCCGGGAGCTCGATCGCGACGGTGAACGCCGCGCCGGCCGGCGCGAGCGGCGCGAGGAAGATCCCCGCGCCGTTCAGGCTGGCGAAGGCGGCGTCGACGAAGCAGCCCTGCACGGTCAAGGTGCGCGCGTAGATGCGATAGCGCAGCCGCACCTCGACGTGATCTCCGCAGTCGATCCGCCACCGGTTCTTGCGGGTCTTCCGCCAGGCGAGCGGCGTGCCGTCGGGGGCGGTCGCCGCGAAGCCCTCGAGGTGGTTGGCGTACTCGCGCACGAGATAGGAACCCGGCGTCCAGACGGGGAGCATCAGCTCGAGCCCGCCGGGGGTCGCCGGGACCTGCGCCGCGACGTCGAGGTAGTGATGGCTGCGGTCGGGAAAGGAGAGTCGATAGTGGAGCGTGGGGTGCATGGCGCCTCGAAGCGCGCTACCTTATCCGACCTCGCGGTGCGACGCTCGCACCGGGGCCGCGCGGTAGACTCGCCGGCCATGTCGCTGCGCAGCGTCGTCCGGGTCGCCCTCGCCGTGGTCGCGCTCGCCCTGCTCGCCGGGCTGGGCGGTTTCCTCTGGCTGCGCACCCGGGGGCTGCCCCAGCGGGCCGGCGACGCCGCTCTCGCCGGCCTCTCGGCCGACGTCGCGGTGCGCTTCGACCGTTGGGGGGTGCCGGCGGTCGACGCCGCCTCCTCGCGCGACCTGATGGCCGCTCTCGGCTGGCTGCACGCCAACGACCGCCTCTTCCAGATGGAGCTCGGCCGGCGCGCGGCCGCGGGGCGGCTGTCGGAGCTCTTCGGGTCGCGCACCCTGGAGTTCGACCGGCGATCGCGGAGGTTGCGCCTGCGCCGCACGGCCGAACAGCTCGTCGCGCGGATCTCGCCCGAGAGTCGTGTCCTCCTCGAGAGCTACGCCGCCGGCGTCAACGCCTGGCTGGCGGAGCGCGGCGACGACCTCCCGCCCGAGTTCCGCCTGCTCCGCCATCGTCCCGAACCGTGGGTGCCCGCCGACTCGCTCGGCCTGATCTTCATGATGGCGCGCCAGCTCTCGGCGGTCTTCGAGCCGAACGAGGAGGAGGCCTTCGCCCTGCTGCGCGCCTTCGGCCCGGATCGCGCGCGCGAGCTCGTCGGCGCGCCCGGCGCCCGGATCTTCGCGGAGCTGGAGGCGCTGGCGCGGGAGCTCCCGAGCCCCGTCCAGCCGCTCGCGGGGCACGCCGAGGCCGAGGGCCTGGGAAGCAACAGCTGGGCGGTCGCTCCGGAGCGCAGCGCCGACGGGTCGGCGCTGGTGGCGAACGATCCGCACCTCGGCTTGGGGCTGCCCGGCGTCTGGTTCCAGGCGACCCTGCGCGCGCCCGATTACGAGGCCGCGGGCATGACGATCCCAGGGGTTCCCGGCGTCGTGCTCGGCCGCACCGCCAACCTCGCCTGGGCGATGACCAACCTCTACGTCGACGACGTGGATCTGTTCTTCGAACGCCTCGATGCGAGCGGCGCCAACGTGCAGCGCGGCGAAGGCTGGGAACCGATCAGGGTCGAATCCGAGGTCGTCCGGCTCGATGACGGCGAGCAGGTCGAGATCGAGATCCGCGCGACCGATCGCGGCCCGCTGCTCGACGCCGATCCGGCGCGCGGCCTGCCGGCGCGCAGCCTCGCCTGGACCGGCTACGCTCCCGCCGATCAGCTGGCCGCCTTCCTCGCGCTGGCGCGCGCGAACTCGGTGGACGAGGTGCCGGCGGCGATCGCACCCTACGTCTTCCCGGCGCAGAACCTGGTGGTCGGCGATCGCGCCGGGCGCCTGCTCTGGGTGCCGATCGGCCGGGCACCGCAGCGCTTCGGTTGGGACGGGCGATTCCCGGCGCCCGGCTGGCGGACCGACGTCGGGTGGGCGAGCCCCCGACCGAGCGTCGAGAATCCGACCTTGGTGGATCCCGCCGCGGGGCTGCTCGCCACCGCCAACAGCTTCCTGCCCGTCGAGCAACCGGCCTGGTTCGAAGGGGAGTTCGACACGCCGTTCCGGGCTGAGCGGATCGCCGCGGCGCTCGCCGAGCGCCAGGACTGGACGCCCGCGGCGCTCGCCCACCTGCAAGGCGACACGCGCTCGCTCTGGGCCGCCTGGCTGGTACCTCGCCTCGCGGGGCCATGGAGCGGCGACGCCGCGAAGGCCTGGCAGGCGCTCGCCGGATGGGATTTCACGATGAGCCCGCAGGGTCCGGCGGCGCTCTTCGCCCTGGTCGAGCGTCACCTGCAGCGCGCCGTCTTCGAGGACGAGGCACGGCAGGCCGGACTGCCCAGGTTCGGCACCCGCTGGCGGCTCCTGCGGCTGTTCGACGGCGCGCTCGCCGCGGATTGGTTCGACGACGTCTCGACGCCCGGTCGGGAGGCGCCCGCGGCGGTGATCGAGAACGCCCTGGCCGCCGCCTGGCGCGACGGGAGCGCGCGCTGGGGTGAGGAGGTCGGGCGCTGGAACTACGCGGCGATGCACCGGCTGCGACTCGATCATCCGCTCGCCTCGGTCCCGCTGCTCGGGCGCTGGTTCGCGCGTGGCCCCTTCGAGCTGCCGGGCTCGGCGACCACGGTGCTCGCCTTCGGCGGCCCCTGGGTGGGCGAGGAGCTCGATGTCGCCTATGGTCCGTCGATGCGCCTGATCGCCGATGTCTCCAACCCCGATCGCGGCTTGGCGATCCTGCCGGGAGGCCAGTCCGGCCACCCGGCCGACCCGCACTATGCCGATCAACTGCCGCTCTATCTGCGGCTCGAGATGCGTCCGATGCCATGGAGCGAAGCGGCGATCGCCGGGTCGACCGTCGCCACGCTGCGCCTCAGGCCCGCGAAGGGAGCGCCATGAGAACCTGTTTCGCCGTCGCCAGCGCGGGGCTCTGGCTCGTCGCGGCGCTGCCGCTCGCCGCCGCGCCCGGGGCCGTGCCCGAGCGGCCGCTCGGGCACCTGGTGCTGATCGGCGGTGGCGGCGAGCCGGACGCCGTCTGGGCGAAGATCTTCGAGCTCGCCGGCGGCAAGGACGCCCGCCTGGTCGTCCTGCCGACCGCTTCCGAGCGCGAGGAGACCGGGCCCGAGTACCTCGCCGAGCTCGCCGCGCTGGGCTACACCAATGCCGCCTGGCTGCCGCTCAAGACGGCCGAGGACGCGGCTCGGCCGGAGATCGTCGCGGCGCTCGAGGAGGCGCGCGCCATCTTCTTCTCGGGCGGTGACCAGAGCCGGATCACCGCCGCGCTGCTCGGCTCGCCGGCGCTCGCCGCCGTGGAACGGAACTATCGCTCGGGCGGCGTGATCGCGGGGACCTCGGCGGGTCTCGCCTGCATGAGCACTCCGATGATCACCGGCGAGGGGGACTTCACCGTGCTGCGCGCCGGGAACGTGGAGCTCAAACCGGGGCTCGGCTTCGTGACGGAGGCGATCCTCGACCAGCATTTCGTGGCGCGGCAGCGCCAGAACCGCCTGATCTCGGTCGTCCTCGAGCATCCGGAGCTGCTGGGCGTCGGAGTGGACGAGCGGACGGCGATCTGGATCCGCCCCGACCGCACGTTCGAGGTGATCGGTGACGGCTGGGTGATGGTCTTCGACGCGCGGTCGAGCCGAGTGAGGCGCCTCCCGGATGCGTCGGGGAAAGCGCTGCTCGGCGTCGATGCGATGACCACCCGGGTGTTGCTGGCCGGCGAGCGGTTCGACCTCGCGCGCGGCCTGCCGCTGCCTTGAGAGCCCCAGCCACAACGCGCGAGGGCTGCGCTACACTCGGGCAACTTTTCCCCTCAGGGAGGGAGGACCGGTGAACACACGCCAGAGGCTCGTCGTCGCGCTCGTCGCAATGCTCGCCCTGACCGCAGTCGCCGAGGCCGGAGGTCCGCCTTGGGGGGCCTCGCTCGCCGAGGGCAAGAAGCTCCCGCTGCCCTTCGGCGTCGGCCTCACGGTCTACCATCAGGATCAGGAGTACGCGCTGGATTCGCTCTCGATCGGGATCCCCGGTTTCGACAGTCTGCCGCTGGATCGGATCGCGATCGACAACCAGCTCACCGAGCTCAACCTCAAGCTCGATCTCTGGGTGCTGCCCTTCCTGAACGTCTTCGCGCTCTACGGCGATCTCGACGGGCGGACCGACGTCGACTTCAGCCAGCTCGCGCTTCCCTTCCCGCTCGGACGGATCGCGATCGACTACGGCGGCAACGTGCTCGGCGGCGGGCTCACGCTCGCCGGTGGCGGAGACCGCTGGTTCGGCTCGCTCACCGGCGTGGTGACCGAGAGCGATCTCACCGGCGATTTCGATTCGAGCGCGAGCTCGTTCGTCGTCATGCCGCGGGTCGGGATGTACGGCGAGCGCGGCGCGATCTGGATCGGCGCGATGTACCAGACGACGGAGGAGGAGCACCGCGGGACGATCGGATTGCCCTTCGTGGGTCCCGTGCCGTTCGATGTCACCCTGAAGCAGCAGGACGAGTGGAATGCCCTCGCCGGGATCCACGCCGCGATCGCGGAGCACTGGGGCATCGAGGTGGAGGGTGGCTTCGGCGCACGCCAGCACGCCACGATGACGATCGACTATCGTTTCTAGCCTGAGGAGGCGCGCGATGCGCGGCCGGAGGCTCGGAACGGGATGCCGGGGTGGCGCGGGCGTGGCCCTGCTGCTCGCGGCCGCGCTCTGGGGCGCCCCGCTCGCCGGCTACGAGACCGACCAGTACACCAACCGGCTGCGGCCGATCGCCGACTCGCGCGCCGAGCTCGACCGGGAGGTCAACCAGGCGCTGGTCGCGATCGCCGAGGACTGGAAGGGACCCGCCGACCGGGGCGGGTTCGCCTACCGGGTCTATGCCCGGCTGGGCGGCATCTACTGGGTCGACCGGATCGAGCGGCGCGCGATGAAGTCCCCGAGCATCGAGCGCCTGCCGCAGCACCGCCGGCAGAGCGTCTTCGCGAACGCGCCCTTCTGGACGACGCGGGTGAACTTCTTCTTCGGCGTCGGCGACACCATCCGTCTCGCGGGATCGTTGATCGGCACCGACAAGCTGGGGCACTTCTTCTCCCAGGGCTTCAAGTACTTCAAGAGCTACCTCGCCGGCTGGCCGGAGTCGCGGGTCTACTGGCGGGGCCGCTTCAACGAGCGGTGGATCTTCGGCCAGCTCACCACCAGCGTCTACTCCAACGCCGACCTGGTGGCGAACTTCGAGGGTCTGGTCTTCTACCGCAGCCTGTTCGAGGACGACGCCGTGCCCGGCAAGCCGGCGATCGTGCGTTTCCGCGACGGTCGCGCCGAGCTCCAGCGCGAGTTCACCTGGGCGGACCACGTCAACGACTACTGGGACGAGGCGCTCCATCCGTCCCACATGAGCCCGGGTCTGGCCAAGGCGGTGCGCCAGGCGCTGCGGGTGGTCTGCGCCGACTACTTCCGCGAGCCCGCCGCCTTCGCGGTGCGCGACGAGAGCGCGCTGCGCGAGCGCTACGCTGAGATCGGGTTGCGCGAGGCGCCCGAGAACGGCGTTCCCGCGGTCTGCGACGGGGAGCCCCGCCAGCTCGGCGGCGCCGAGTAACGGCGCTGCGGGTGCCTAGCGCCGGCGGCGCATGCGGCGGGCGGTCTTGGGGCGCTCGACGTAGGGCTCGACGCTGGGGGTGGTGCAGCGCGGCAGGGGCTGCTCGATCGCCGCCTCGATGTCGCGCACGCGCTCGAGGTCCATCCAGCTCGCGATCGAGGAGACGAGTCCGGTCGCCGTGCCGCGCGCGGTGCGCCCGGCGCGGTGCACGTAGTCCTCGACGGTCTCGGGCAGGTCGTAGTTGATGATGTGCTGGATGCCCGGCACGTCGAGCCCGCGCGCCGCGATGTCGGTGGCGATCAGGATGCGGTGCTGGCCCTCGCGGAAGCCGGCGAGCGCCGCGATGCGCTCCTTCTGCGAGAGGTCGGCGTGGATGCGGTCGACCGGGTGCCCGACGCGCTGCAGCGCGCGGTAGAGCCACTCGGCGTCCGAGCGGCGCCGCACGAAGACCAAGGTGGAGCCGAGCTCCTGATTGAGCAGCGAGAGGATGCAGGGCTTCTTGGCGTCCGGATCGACCAGGTAGAGGCGGTGCGAGATGCCGGCGGCGGCCATGCCCGGCGGAGTGATGTCCACCCGGAAGGCCGCGGTGAGGAAGCGTTGCGTCAGCCGCTCGATCGGCGGTGGCATGGTGGCCGAGAACATCATGGTGTGACGCTTCTCGGGCACCGCCTCGAGGATGGCGTGGATCTGCGGCAGGAAGCCCAGGTCGAGCATGTGGTCCGCTTCGTCGAGCACCAGCTCCTCGACCTTGTCGAGCCGCACCGTGCCCCGTTCGAGGTGGTCGAGCAGACGCCCCGGGGTGGCCACCAGGATGTCGGGTTTCTTCATCAGGGCGTCCATCTGGTGCCTGATGTTGAGCCCGCCGATCAGCGACACGGTGCGCAGCCGGTGGCTGGCGCCGAAGTAGTCGAGGAACGCCTTGGTCTGCAGCGTGATCTCGCGGGTCGGCGAGAGGATCAGACCGCGCACTCCGCGTCCGTGGCGCAGGCGCTGGGCGAGCGGGATGGCGAACGCCGCGGTCTTCCCCGAGCCGGTCTCGGCGAGCCCCATGATGTCTCGCCCGGCGAGCGCGTCGGGGATCACCGCGGCCTGGATCGGGGTCGGATGCGTCCAGCCGAGCTCGGCCACCGCGAGGCGCAGCTCGGGCGAGAGGCCGAGGTCGTCGAACGAACGGGCGGATTCCGGAACCGGGTGTTGCGGCAGGGAGCTGTCTGGCACTCGTGGGGATTCTATTCTGCTTCGCTGAAAAGACCGGCCTGATCGTCTTCGCGGCCGGATTCCGGGAAATTCGAGAGGCCGACCCCGGCGAGCCGGAAGCGGGCGCTCTCGGGCAGCCCGACCGTCGCGAGCAGGTCGACGGCCAGGCGCGCGAGCTCTTGTGGCGTCGCCGGCGGCAGGGCCGCGGTGGTGCGCCGCGTGAGCAGCCGGAAGTCGCTGGTCTTGAGTTTCACAGTGACCGTTCGTCCGCTGCGCTCGCGGCGCCGGCCGGCAGTCCACAGACGCTCGGCGAGCCCGGCGAGGATGGGCGCGAGCTCCCCGAGGGCCAGATCGGCGGCGAAGGTGGTCTCGACCGAGACCGACTTGACCGGGCGTTCGGGCACCACCGGGTGCTCGTCGATGCCGCGCGCGAGCTCGTAGAGCCGCTGGCCGAACTTCCCGAAACGCCGCTCGAGGTCCGCCGCCTCGAAGCGCAGCAGATCGCCCACGGTCGCCACCCCGAGTTCGGCGAGATGGGCCCCGGTGGCGCGCCCGACGCCGGGGAGGCGTCCGACCGGGAGAGGCGCGAGGAAGCGCGCCACTTCGTGCGGCCGGATGACGAAGAGGCCGTCCGGTTTCTTCCAGTCGGAAGCGATCTTGGCGAGGAACTTGTTGGGTGCCACGCCCGCGGAAGCGGTGAGCGAAGTCTCCTCGCGGATCTCGCGCCGGATGACCCGCGCGGTCTCGGTCGCGCTCGGCAGGCCGGTGAGCTCCTGGGTGACGTCGAGATAAGCCTCGTCGAGCGACAGCGGCTCGACCAGCGGGGTGTGGCGCAGGAAGATCGCGCGCGTCTGGCGGGAGACTTCGCGGTAGCGCGGAAAGTCGGGTGGGACGAAGACGGCGTGCGGGCAGAGCCGCTCGGCGGTGAGCGCCGGCATCGCCGAGCGGATGCCGAACTTGCGCGCCTCGTAGGACGCCGCGCAAACCACCGAGCGGGCGCCTCTCCAGGCGACGACGACCGGCCGGCCGCGCAGCTCCGGGCGGTCGCGCTGCTCGACCGAGGCGTAGAAGGCGTCCATGTCGACGTGCACGATCTTGCGCATCGCCGGCGAGTCTCGCTCCGCTCGGCGGCGCATCGCAAGGCCCACGCCGTCAGGGAGCGGGCACCTGCTGCGACCAGGCGGTCGCGTCGCCGGTCTCGAAGTCGTCCACGAAGACGTAGAAGTCGGGAGCGGAGACGCCCGCCGCCCCGAACAACCCGAGCGTCGACTGCGGGATGGGGAAGCCGGTCGGATCGTAGGCGGTGATCTCGATCTGCGTGAGCACTCGACTCGGGTCGGTCGCGACCGGCTTGCCGAAGAGCGCCGCGTCGTCGATGTTGCTGATGTCGATCCCGGTGCCACCGCTCGTCTGGTACCAGTCCATGCCGTCGACGAGATAGTAGGAGGTGGGCTCGAGCTCCCCGCCGTCGGCGAGCCACCCGTCGATGATCACGCCCCCGGGCACGGTGTACGGCGAACCGGTCGCGTAGAAGAACTTCACCCCGAGGACGGCGAAGCCGCCCCCTCCCGCGCCGAACAGATGCACCTGCTGGACGACCGCGTCGGTCACGTCGATGAGGAAGATGTCGTCGCCCTGCCCGGGAGGCGACCGCCGGGCGTTCAGGCCGTTGTCGGCGTTCGAGTAGGCGAGCTCGAAACGAGGATGCTGGCTGTTGCGGGGAAAGACGCCGTCGTCCGGCAGGCCGGGACTGTTGCCTCCGATCCCGGTCCAGCAGCCGGCGGTCATGGCCGTGGGCATGTGGTAACCCGCTTCGAGGTTGTCGTGAACGTGGTCGAATCCGGGGATTCCGCAGGCCGTGGAGTTGGCGACCAGGTCGGCGTTGAACACCGCGGACAGGTCGTAGTCGTGGACCTGCCGCGCGAGCATGGCTGTCGCGCCGAAGACGTTGAGGACGCCCTGATCGGCGTCGGTCCGTTCGAGCGTGAAGGAGTCGAGCGTGCGCGCCGGATCGACCGGGAGGGTGTAGCCCACGATGCCCGGGTCGTTGACGTCCTCGCAGATGAGCTGGAACGTGACGTCCAATTGGCCCCGGTCGAGGCCGTCGACGAGGTTGAAGAAGCCGGGCGGCGCCTCTTCGAACCAGGACGGGTAGGCGATCCCGGCGAAGACCTCCGGGGAGCCGCTGGTGTAGTTGAGAGTGACCGTCAGGAAGGTCTCCCAGGCGCCCGTCGCGTAGAGGAAGAGCGTGTCGTAGGCGAGATTCGGAACCTCCACCGTGATCGAGCCGATGGTGTGGAACGTCTGCCAGGCGTTCGCTCCGTTGTCCGTGTTGCGCCAGCCGAGACGGGCCTCCGGGTGCGTCGCGTTGCCCGCGAACAGGGCGTCGTCCGGGAGGAAGGGGCCGCCGCAGGCGGCGCCGGCACCCGCCGACGCGGTCACGAAGGACCAGATCCCCTCGATCGAGTCCATCTCGGTGTCGAACGCGCCGGGCGTGCCGTTGAGCACGACGTCGGCATTGAAGTGGGGTTTGAAGTTCACCTGCACGATGCCGGCGGCTCGCGAAGGCGTGGCCGCGAGCGAGAGCGCGACGAGGACGAGGAGCGAAATCCGGAGGCAAGTCGAGGTGAGACCGCATAGAGGTTTGAAGTGCATGGCGTCTCCGCGTGCCCCTGCGTGCCGCTGTGAAAGATCGGGGAATGCTAGCAGGGCGACGCCGCGGCACGAAGCCGCGTCGATCGCCCGCCGGCGAAGCGGCGTGCGGCGCGAGACAGGAGCGTCAACGCCGCACGGGGCCGCTCACCCGTCGCCGGCGCCGTCGAGATCCTCGGCGCGCAGCGGGGTGACGATCACCGTCCGGCACCTGGCGAGG
>CAYZWR010000007.1:0-59652 GCA_964481735.1 uncultured Thermoanaerobaculia bacterium | reverse complement strand
GTCGAGGGCTTGATCCACGTCAGCGAGATGTCTTGGACCAAGAAGATCGTCAGCCCTGCCAAGCTGCTCAGCGCGGGCCAGGAGCTCGACGCGATCGTCACCGAGCTCGATCTCGCGCAGCGTCGGATCTCCCTCTCGCTGCGTCAGACCGAGCGCAATCCCTGGGAGGATCTCTCGCACCACTTCCCGGTCGGCTCGATCATCGAAGGGCGGGTCCGCAACCTGACCGAGTTCGGTGCCTTCGTCGAGATCACCGAGGAGATCGACGGCTTGGTGCACGTTTCCGACATGAGTTGGACGAAGCGCATCAAGCATCCCAGCGAGGTGCTCAAGAAGGGCGACACCGTCCGTGCGCGGATCACCAACATCGACGTCGACAATCAGCGAGTCTCCTTGTCGATCAAGGAATTCCTGCCGAACGAGTGGCAGGAGTTCGTCGAGAACAACCGGGTGGGGGACGTCGTCACCGGCCGCGTGGTGAACGTGACCGACTTCGGTCTGTTCATCGACATCTTCGACGGCCTGGAGGGTTTGGCGCACATCAGCGAAATCGACTTCCCGGGTGGCAAGCTCGAGAGTCACTTCCCGGTGGGCAAGTGGGTTCGCGCGCGGATCCTGCGCATCGAGCAGGACGAGAAGAAGGTCGGTCTGACCTTGCGCGGAGTCACCCAGCCGAGCGCCGAGGAGACCGCCGAACTGGAGGCGCAAGCCAGCCAGGCGGCGGCGCCGGCCGTCGAACCCGAAGGCGAGCAGTCCTGATTCTGCAAGGGGGGAATCCGTGGAGTCGACGAGCGAGGGGCTGACCAAGGCCGATCTGGTCGAAGAGGTGGCTCGGGTCACCCAGCTGACCAAGAAGCAGGCCGAAGGCATCGTCAATCTGGTGTTCGAGACCATCGTCGACTCCCTGCGATCGGGGAAGAAGATCGAGCTGCGCGGCTTCGGGAGCTTCCGCATCCGCAACCGCGGCGCGCGACTCGGCCGCAATCCCAAGACCGGCGAGCGGGTGGAGGTCCCCCCCAAGCGGATCCCTTACTTCAAGCCCGGCAAGGAGCTGAAGGAACAGCTCAATCACTCCGCGTGAGCTGGTGCCGGTGAACGAAGCGAATGGCGTGAAATCACCCCGGCGGGCGTTGCTCCTCGCGGCGCTCGCCTGGGTCCTTCCCACGGCCGGGCACCTGGCGCTCGGACGGAGAGGCCGCGCGCTCGCCTTCGCGGTCATTCTCGCCATCGCTTTCGTCCTCGGTCTGCAGTTGAACGGCAATCTCTACACGGTCGTCCCGGGTCAGCCGCTCTCCATTCTCGCCACGCTGGGCGCGATGGGTATCGGGGCGCCCTACTTCCTCGCCCGTTTCGTTTTCGACTACCAGGGGCTGCCGGCGGCGGCGGCCTACGAGTACGGCACCGTCTTCCTGCTCTCCGCCGGCCTGATGAACCTCCTGCTGGTGCTCGACGTCTGGGACATCGCGACCGGGCGCAAGGAGTCGACGCCATGAGCCACTTCGTCCTCATGGCGACCTATGCCCTGCTGATCGCCTGCTTCTTCGCCTTGCTCTGGCGGCGCGAGCGCAAGGAGCAGTTGAAGCTCCTCCTGCAGATCTTCGCGAGCATGATGGTCGGTGCGATCCTGCTCGGCTGGCTGATGTATCTCTTTCCCTCGGGCCCTGCCGCGCCGATTCCATGAGCCGCAGCGACCTCCTGGTGGTCGCCGGGGAGTCTTCGGGGGATCTGCACGGCTCCCGCATGCTCGCTGCGCTGGCGACTCGTCTGCCGGAGGTCGCCGCGTTCGGACTCGGTGGCGACCGGCTGGAAGCCGCCGGCATGCGTCGACTGGCCGACAGCTCGGAGATCTCCGTGGTCGGCATCACCGAGGCGATCGACGTCCTGCCACGCGCCGCCGAGATCATGGATCGATTGGTGATCGAATGTGAACGACGTCGCCCCGGTGCCGCCGTGCTGATCGACTTCCCGGAGTTCAACTTGCGGCTTGCCCGGCGCTTGAAGTGGCTCGGCATTCCGATCGTCTACTACGTCAGCCCGCAGATCTGGGCCTGGCGGCGGGGCCGAGTCCGCGCGATCGCCGAGCTCGTCGACCGCATGCTGGTGCTCTTCGCCTTCGAGGAGCAGTTCTACCGCGATCACGGCGTCGCTGCGGTTCACGTCGGGCACCCGATCGTCGAGGAGGTACCTCTCCTCAGGGGAACCTGGGACGACGGGAGAATCGCGGAGCCGATCCGCGAGCTGCGCATCGCGCTCCTCCCCGGATCGCGGCGCAGCGAAGTCGAGGCGCTGCTCCCTCGCATGGTGGGCGCGATTCGCGAGTTGCGGCGGCAGCAGCCGGTGGCGGCACGCCTGATTCAGGCGTCGTCGATCGCCGACGAGCAGATCGCCCGCTGGGTGGGCGACGAACCCATCGAGATCGTGCGCGATCGTCGTTTCGCGGCGATCGCGGAGTGTCACTTGGCGCTCTGCGCGTCCGGCACCGCCACCCTGGAGGTCGGTCTGCTGGGTACGCCGATGGTCGTTCTCTATCACCTGGCGCCGTGGACGTATCGTCTGGCGAGGCTGCTGGTGAAGGTGCCGTACTTCAGCCTGGTGAACCTGGTGCTCGAGAGGGCGGTCGTGCCCGAGCTGCTGCAGGAGGAGACGGCGCCGGCGGAGGTCGCGGAGCGGGTGCGCGCCTTGATCCACGATGGCGTGGCGATTCGCGCCATGCGGCAGGAGCTCGCCGGGCTCCGCGGCGCGCTGGGCGCACCCGGGGCGAGCGCACGCGCTGCCGCGGAGGTGGCGGTCGTGCTGCAGGCAGGGGGCCGCGCGTGAAGCTGCTCGCCTTCCTCGGACGCTACGTCAGGAAGTACTGGCGATGGGCCATCGTGGCGCTCTGCGCCACCGTGGTCTATGCCGCCTCGACGGTCTTCCTCATCCAGTTGCTCGAGCCGATCTTCAGCGAGGTCCTGCAGGTCGGATCGAGCGACCTGCCGGGTGGCCTGGGGAGCGTCCTGGGCTCCTCCCAGGCCCCGGCGGAAGGTGGCGAGCGGGCGGTGGGAGAGGTCGCGCCCGAGGCCGAGCGCGCCCGCGTCTTCCTCGACCGTGCGCTCCATGACGCCTACCAGGGGATCCTCCGGGCCGCGGGAGCCGGCGCAGACGAGATCATCTACTTCCTGCCGATCCTCTTCGTCACGCTCTTCATCGTGCGGAGCCTGTCGGACTTCCTCAATGGCTATGCCTTCCAGAAGCTCGGCCTGGGCGCCACGACCGATCTGCGCAACGATCTCTACCGGCGGACCCTCGACCAATCGAGCCGATTTCACGCCGAGCACCCCTCCGGCGAGCTGGTGAGCCGGGTCGTCAACGACGTCGGCGTGCTGCAAGGCGCGATCTCGACCCGACTGGTCGACCTCTTTCAACAGTCCGTGGCCCTGGTCGGCCTGCTCGCGCTGCTCTTCTCGATCCACTTCCGCCTGGCTCTGTTCTGCCTGGTGGCGGCTCCCATCGTGCTCTATCCCATCGTCCGATTCAGCCGGAGCATGCGCAAGACGAGCCATCGCACGCAGGAGCGCACGGCGGATCTCGCGAACCTGGTCTCCGAATCGGCGCGCGGCCACCGCGTCGTGAAGGCCTTCGGCATGGAGGCCTTCGAGGACCAGCGCTTTCGCGAGGCGACGCGGCGGCACCTGCGGGTCAACCTCCGCGGCCAGCTGCTGTCGAATCTCTCCGGGCCGGTGATCGAGTCGCTCGGCGTGATCGGCGCCGGGCTGTTCCTCATCTTCGCGGGGCGAGCGATCCATGCGCGGACCATGGAGCCCGAGGTGCTGGTCAAGTTCCTGATCGGGCTCTACGCGATGTACGACCCGATCCGCCGGCTCAACAAGGTCAACCTGGTCGTCCAGCAGTCCCTCGCCGCCGGCCAGCGGATCCGCAACCTGATGGCCCTTCCGATCGAGGTATGCGACCGACCGGGAGCGGTCGACGTGCGGACCATCGAGCGTGAGATCCGGTTCGAGGGAGTCTGCTTCCGGTACGAGGAGAAGGAGATCCTCCGGTCGATCGACATGACGGTGCGGCGGGGCGAGATCGTCGCGCTGGTCGGACCCTCCGGAGGCGGGAAGACCACGCTCTGCAATCTCGTTCCCCGTTTCTTCGACGTCACCGGCGGGAGGATCCTGATCGACGGCCGGGACATCCGCGAGATCCGCTTGGCCAGCCTGCGCGCGCTGATCGGCCTGGTGACTCAGGAGACCGTCCTGTTCAACGACACGGTGCGCAACAACATCGCCTATGGCCGGCAGGACCTGTCGCTCGATCGCGTGCGCGAGGCGGCGAGAGCGGCGTTCGCCGACGACTTCATCCTCGAGATGCCCGAGGGCTACGACACGCTGGTGGGCGAGGGCGGGGTCCGCATGTCGGGCGGCCAGCGACAGCGCCTGGCGATCGCCCGGGCCCTGCTCAAGGATGCGCCGATCCTGATCCTCGACGAAGCCACGTCGCAGCTCGACACGGAGTCGGAGTCCCTGGTCCAGCAAGCGCTGGTGAACCTGATGCGCGCCCGGACGACGTTCGTGATCGCGCACCGCCTGTCGACGATCACCGTGGCGGACCGGATCTTCGTGGTGGAGGCGGGTCAGATCGTCGAGGAGGGCACTCACGACCAGCTGCTACAGGCGAACGGCCTCTACCGCCGGCTCTACGAGCTGCAGTTCCGGGAGTGACCGTGGAGGACGAGCTCCGTCCGGACGAGGACCCGAACCAGGACTGGCGGATCAGTCCGATCAGCCTGATCTTCGCGTCGCTGGTGCGTGCCCTGGCGGCGACGATCGACTTCCGGTACCACGAGGATGGAGAGGTCCGGGCGCGGGAGCGGGACGGACGTCCGTTCATCCTGGCCTTCTGGCATCGCCACCTCGTCCTCATGCGTTACGCTTACTTCGGGCGCTGGATCACCGTGATGGTCAGTCGAAGCCGGGATGGCGAGATTTCGGCGCGGTCTCTCGCGCGGCTCGGAGTCGATGCCGCGCGGGGATCGACCACGCGCGGCGGTGCCCTGGGCCTGCGCGAGCTCCTGCGCCACGCCGCCGAGGGATCGGATCTCGCCTTCACGCCGGACGGGCCGCGGGGGCCGGCCCGCAAGGTGCAGCCCGGCGTCGTCGTGGCCGCGGGGATGACCGGCTTTCCGGTCATCCCGGTGGCTCTCGGCGCCTCGCGGTCCCGCACGCTGCGCAGCTGGGATCGCATGCTCGTCCCGCTGCCCTTCGCCCGGGTCGACATCGTCTACGGCGAGGCCTTGCGTTTCGAGCGGGGATCCGATGTCGCCGCCGGCGCGGCGCGGCTGGAGGCCGCCCTGAATGCCGTCGAATCGCGCGCCGAGAGGCTCGGCGCCGGGGGGGTGCCGTGAAGAGCATGACCGGATTCGGCCAGGGGGCCGCCGAAGGGACCGCAGTGCGCGTCGCGGTCACGGTGAGCTGCGTCAACCACCGCCACCTCGATCTCGTCCTGCGCACGCCGGAGGAGCTTCGACCGCAGGACGGCAGGCTCCGCGAGCGGATCGCAGCGCGGGTGCGGCGCGGCCGGTGCGAGGTCGCCGTGGCGGTGCGGCGGCTGGTCGAGCCCCCGGTGGCGATCGGCCTGCGGCGCGAGGCGGTCGTAGCCCTGGTCGCGGCCTGTCGCCCCCTGGTGGAAGAGGGTCTGATCCGCCCCGAGCTGACGATCGGCGACCTGGTGCGCTCCACCGGGCTGGTCGCCGTCGAGCGCGAGGCGAGCTCCTGGGATGCGGCCGACGATGCGGTGCTCGATGCGGCGCTGGACCGGGCGCTCGAACAGCTCGACGGCGGGCGCGCCTTCGAGGGCGCGCGCCTCGCCTCGGCGCTGAGCTCCATCCTGGCGAATCTCGCCAACATCTCTGCGACGCTGCGCTCTCGTCTTCCCGAGGTGCGTGCCGAGCTCGAAGCGGCTCTGCGCGGGCGCCTGAAGGAGTGGGCGCGGGGCGAGGGGCTCCCCGAGGATCGGTTGCTGCAGGAGGTCGCCACGCTGGTCGAGCGGATCGACGTCCAGGAGGAGCTCGACCGGTTCGACGCTCACCGGGAGCAGGTGACCGCCGTGGTCCACGAGTCCGCGCCGGTCGGGCGGCGGCTCGACTTCCTGGCGCAGGAGCTGGCGCGCGAGCTCAACACGCTCTCGGCGAAGTGCCGCCAGCCGGAGATCGTCCGTCTGGCGCTCGACGCCAAATTGCTCTGCGAGCAGTTCCGCGAACAGGTGCAGAATGTCGAATAAGCCGGCGGTCCCCCCGCCTCCGGGGGAGCTCTTCCTGCTCTCCGCGCCGTCGGGCGCGGGAAAGACCACGCTGATCCGGGCCGTGATGAGCGCCTTGGCCGGGTCCGGCGGCCTGGAGTTCTCGGTCAGCCACACCACGCGGCCGCCCCGTCAGGGCGAGGCCGACGGCCGGGACTACCGCTTCGTCGACGTCCCGACCTTTCAACGGATGATCGTCGAGGACCTCTTCCTGGAATGGGCCGAGGTTCACGGCAACTACTACGGGACCTCGGCCGCGGCGGTCCTCCCCTTTCTCCAGCGGGGAGTGGATGTGCTGGTCGACCTCGACGTGCAGGGGGCGGAGCGCATGATGCACCGGTTCCCCGAGGCCCACAGCATCTTCGTCATGCCCCCGAGCTATCGCGACCTCTGCGAGCGGCTCTACGGACGACGCCTCGACGGGGCGCCGGAGATCGCTCGCCGACTTGCCGTATCTCTCTGGGAAATCAAGCAGTTCGATCGCTACGACTATGCTATCATCAACGATGACGCGGCGCGGGCGAGTCAGGCGCTGACGGCGATCGTGCTCGAAAAACGCCACCGCCGGGAGCGGATGAGGCAGCGTGTCGAGAGCATTCTCGCCGACTTCACCCGCGACCAACCAACCTGATTCCACGCCATTCGAGGAGGCGGCAGGCGACCGCCGGGGAGAGCCGCATGGAACATCGGCCGGAGAGAATCGACAGCACGTTCCGTTTCGTCCTGATCGCCGCGAAGCGCGCCGAGCAACTGGTGCGCGGCGCACGGCCCAAGGTCGAGACGACGACCACCAAGCCGAGTCGCATCGCGATGCGCGAAGTCATCGACGAGTTGATCGACTGGGACTACGGTCCGGCGCCCGCGCCCGAGCCGGTGGCCGAGGCGGTCGAGCCGACCGAATGACCCAGGCCGCGCCCCGGCGCATCCTCTTGGGTGTCTCGGGCGGCGTGGCCGCTTTCAAGGCGCCCGAGCTGGTGCGCCGTCTGCGCGAGCGGGGCCACGAGGTCCGCTGTGCGCTGACTCCGGCGGCGACGAGCTTCGTGGCGCCGCTGACGCTCGAGGTCCTCTCCGGGCAGCCGGTCGCCCGCGAGGAGTACCTGGAGCCGGGCGGCGGGGGAGAGGAAGCCCACATCGCCGCCGCAGCCTGGGCCGAAGCGTTCTGTATCGCGCCCGCCACCGCCCACACCCTCGGCGCGCTGGCCCTGGGCCTCGCCCCCAACTTCCTCACCACGACGGCGCTCGCCTTCCGCGGTCCGCTCGTCGTCGCTCCCGCGATGCACTCGGCGATGTGGTCCCAGCCCGCCGTGCAGGAGAACCTGGCGCGACTGCGCGCGCGGGGGGTCCGCCAGGTCGGACCGGTCGAAGGGCCGCTCGCTTCCGGGGAATCCGGCATGGGGCGGATGGCCGACGTCGCGGAGATCGTCCGCGCCGTCGAAGCCTGCTGGTCCTCCGCGGAGCTGGCCGGGCGCACCGTCGTGGTGAGCGCCGGACCGACCCAGGAGCCGCTCGACCCGGTGCGCTTCCTGGGCAATCGTTCGAGCGGCAAGATGGGGTTCGCGCTCGCCGCCGAGGCGGCGCGCCGCGGCGCTCGCACCTTGCTGGTGGCCGGGCCAGTGGCTCTGGCGACCCCACCAGGGGTCGAACGGATCGACGTCGAGACCGCGCTGGAGATGGCGGCCGCCCTCGAGCAAGTGGCCGCCGAAGCGGATCTCGTGCTGATGACGGCGGCGGTGGCGGACTTCCGCCCGCGTCATCCGGCGCCCACCAAGATCAAGCGCCAGGCCGGCCCACCGCAGGTCGAACTGGTTGCCAACCCCGATCTGCTGGCCGACCTCGCGCGGCTCGCTCCGCGCGCCCTGCGCGTCGGCTTCGCCGCCGAGACCGGGATCGACCCCCTGGAGGCGGGGCGCAAGCTGGCCGCGAAAGGAGCCCACCTGCTGGTGGCGAACGACGTCTCCAGGCCGGACATCGGCTTCGGGAGCGACGACAACGAGGTCACGCTCTTCCGCCCGGAATCCCCGCCGATCCACCTGCCCAAGCGCTCCAAGCGCGAGCTGGCGGTCGCCCTGTTCGATCATTTCGTCCGTGAGCTCGGCCATGTCCGCCCCGAAACCGAGCCCGTTCGTCCTTGACGCGCTCGGCTACCTGAGCGATCTCGGGTTCACCGACCTCTATCTGGGCCGGCCTTCGCCGGCCTCCGCCATGGAGGCGGCGAGCGCCGCTCGGCCGCCGGCCCAGCCCGGCCGGACGACGCTCGGCGAACTGGCCCAGGCGGCCGCGACCTGCCAGGCCTGCCGGCTCGCCGCAACGCGACGCAAAGTGGTGTTCGGCTCCGGCGATCCGCGGGCTCGCCTGATGTTCGTCGGCGAAGGGCCGGGAGCGGAGGAGGATCGGCAGGGCCTGCCCTTCGTCGGGCCCGCCGGCGAGCTCCTCACCAGGATCCTCCGGGCGATCGGTCTCGACCGCGACCAGGTCTACATCGCCAACGTGGTCAAGTGCCGGCCGCCCGACAATCGGGATCCGCTGCCGGACGAAGCCGCGGCGTGTCGCGGCTTCCTGGAGGCGCAGATCGATCTCGTCAGTCCGCTGGTTCTGGTGGCGCTCGGCCGAGTCGCCGCCCAGGCGCTGCTCGGGACCGCGGCCCCGATCTCCCGCCTGCGCGGCGAGTGGCACGTCGTCCGCGGCGTGCCGACCCGCGCCACCTACCACCCGGCCGCGCTGCTGCGCAACACGGCGCTGAAGCGGCCGACATGGGAGGATATGCAGCTGGTACGCGAACGCCTGAAGGAGCTGTCGGAAGCGGAGCCATCGCCCCGCGTCTGAGGCTTCCTCGGCTCGCCAAGGGAGGAGCATGGTGCAGCCCGTCGAAATCGAGGTGAGCGGCGGAAAGTGGCCGGTCGCGGAGCGCTGGGCGCTGGGAGTCTTCGCGGACGCCGAGCCCGACCTGGCGGCGCTCGGCGCCGCGGGGCGCAGCACCGCCACCGCCCTCCTGCGGCGGCGGGGATTCCGCCGGCGCGACGGGCAGACCGTCGAGACGGCGATCGCCGACGGCCGGCGGGCGATCGCGATCTACGGCCTGGGGCCGCGCGGCGAGTTCACCTCCGCTCGCCTCCGCGCCTTCGTCGAGCGCGCCCTCGAGGGGGCGCGGGCGGGTGGAGTCCGCCGCCTGGCGATCGGCATGCCCGAGCACGAGCTCTGTCGAGGGGAGAGCGCGGCCGCTCGGACGACGCGCCAGATCGCCCTGTCGACCTATCGCTTCGAGCGCTTCCTCCCGCGCGACGAGTCGCGGCCGCGCCTCGAGCGGGTCCAGATCGTGGTGCCGGCGCGATGGCGGCGCGCGCAGGCGGCGGGAAACCGGATCGGTCTCGCGGTCGCGGAGGGGATCGCTCTGGCGCGGGACCTCGGCAACACGCCGCCGAACGTCGCCACCCCGGACTGGCTGGCGCGACAGGCGCGGAGCCTGGCGGGCAAGTGGCGGGCGCGCGTCCAGGTCCTGGGAGCGGCGGAGCTCCGCCGGCGAGGCATGGGCGGGATCCTCGCGGTGGGCGGCGGATCGCGCAACCCGCCCCGCCTGGTGCGGATCGAGCTCGGACGCGGTGGTCCGACCGTGGCGCTCGTCGGCAAGGGGGTGACCTTCGATACCGGCGGGATCTCGATCAAGCCGGCGGCCCAGATGGACGAGATGAAATGGGACAAGGCGGGGGCCTGTGGCGTTCTCGGGGTCCTCGACGCGCTCCATCGGCTGAAGCTCCCGCTGCGCGTGCGCGCCTATCTGCCGCTCGCCGAGAACATGCCCGACGGCGCGGCCTATCGCCCTGGCGACATCGTGCGCTGCAGCAACGGCAAGACGGTGGAGATCGTCAATACCGACGCCGAGGGGCGGATGATCCTGGCCGACGCGCTGGTCTGGGCGGCGCGCGAACGACCCGACAGCCTGCTCGAGTTCTCGACGCTCACCGGTGCCTGCGTGGTCGCTCTGGGACCTCAGGGCGGCGGTCTCTTCACCCCCTCGGAGGAGCTCTCCCGGGAGCTGCTGACGGCCGCCGAAGCGGCGGATGAGCGGCTCTGGCGTCTGCCGCTCTGGCCGGAGTTCCTCGAGGAGATGAAAGGCGCCCACAGCGATCTGAAGAACTCCGGCGGCCGATGGGGGGGCGCCTGCACCGCGGCGGCGTTCCTCTCGCAATTCGTCGACGGCGTGGAGCGCTGGGCCCACCTCGACATCGCCGGTCCGGCCTATGTCGGCGGCGACCACCGCGCCAAGCGTGGCGCGACCGGCTACGGAGTCGCGCTGACGGTGGAGTTCCTGCGCTCCCTCGCCAGCGTCCGCTCGTCGAGAGCCTGAGCGCTCGATGGCCGCTGCGCCCCTCCTGGAGGTCGGCCGGCTGACGATCTCCTTCCCCGGGAGCGGTGGTCCGGCGCTGGCGTTGCGCGAGGCCTCGTTCACCCTGCGCGCCGCGGAGGTGGTGGCGCTGGTGGGCGAGTCGGGGAGCGGAAAGACCCTGACCGCCCTCGCGATCCTCGGCCTGCTGCCCGCCGCCGCCCGCGTCGAATCGGGCACGATCCGGCTCGGGGGCGAGGAGCTGCTCGGCCGACCCGAGGCCGAGCTGCGCGCGATCCGGGGCCGTCGTGTCGCCATGGTGTTCCAGGAGCCCCGTTCGGCGCTCAACCCGGTGCTCGACCTGGAGACCCAGATCACCGAGGCGGTGCGGGCGCATTCGGCGGCGGATCGACCGACCGCTCGCCAACGCGCCCTCGCGCTGCTCGACCTGCTTCGCATGCCCGATGCCGCGCGCCGCCTGAGGGCTTACCCCCATGAGCTCTCCGGCGGCCAACGGCAACGGGCGATGCTCGCGGTCGCGCTCGCGGCAGGCCCCGAGCTCCTGCTCGCCGACGAGCCGACCACGGCGCTCGACCTGCCGCTCGAGCTCGAGGTGCTCCAGGTGCTGGCTCGACTGCGTGAAGAGCTCAGGGTCGCGATCCTCTGGATCACCCACGACCTGCACGCGGTGGCCGAGCTCAGCGATCGCGTTGTCGTGATGCACGCCGGCGAGGTGGTCGAACAGGGGCCGACCGCAGAGGTGTTGGCCGCGCCGTTGCACCCCTACACGCGCGCGCTGTTGGCCGCGCGTCTGCGCCTCGATGATGCTCCGAGGCGCGGTTTCTTCCCGACCCTGCCGGGCCAGGCGCCGAACCCCGAAGCGCGTCCGCCGGGATGCGCCTTCCATCCGCGCTGCGCGGAGGTTCTCGATCGGTGCCGCCGCGAGCGCCCCGGTTGGCACGAGCCTGCGCCGGGCCACGGCGCCCTGTGCTGGCTGCTCGGGCCGGCCGCGGAGCGAGCCAATTGAGCCCGTTGCTCGAAGTACGTCAGCTCGGCAAGGAGTTCCGGCCACATGCCGGAGGACTTCTCGCTGCGCGGCCGCGGGTGCGCGCGGTCGCCGACGTGGATCTCGACCTCGAGCCTGGCGAGACGCTCGCCCTGGTGGGGGAGTCGGGTTGCGGCAAGACGACCCTCGGCCGGCTCATCGCGCGCCTGGTCGAGCCCTCGTCGGGAACGATCCGCTTCGCGGGAATCGACCTCCTCGGCCTGGCGGCGGGGGAGCTCCGCCGTCAGCGGCGCGCGCTGCAGATGGTCTTTCAGGATCCCGAGGCCTCGCTCGATCCCCGCATGCGGCTGGGCGAGGCGGTCGGCGAGCCACTGGTGGCCTTCGGGCTCGCTTCCGGAAGCGAGCTCCCCAGGCGGGTCGAGCGGCTTCTGGCGGAGGTCGGATTGTCACCCCAGGTGGCGCAACGGTTCCCCCACGAGCTCTCGGGTGGCCAGCGCCAGAGGGTGGCGATCGCGCGGGCCCTGGCTTCGGATCCCCGACTCCTGATCGCCGACGAACCGGTCTCGGCCCTCGACGTCTCGGTGCGCGGTCAGATCCTCAATCTGCTGGCTGATCTGCAGCGGGAACGCGGCCTGGCGCTGCTCTTCATCTCCCACGATCTCGCCGTGGCCGGCCCGCTGGCTCACCGCGTCGCAGTGATGTACCTCGGCCGGATCGTCGAGATCGGACCGGCCGGAGAGGTGCTCGTTCGGCCCCGCCATCCGTACACCGCCGGGCTGGTCGCTGCCGCCAGGCGGCGCGTCGGCGGGTCGGGGCCGTCCTCCATCGGCGCGCCCACGGGGGAACCGCCGAGCCCGACCTCGCCGCCCCCGGGATGCGCCTATCACCCGCGCTGTCCGCTCGCCCGGGCGCTCTGCGGTGAGATCCGGCCGGAGCTCCAGGCATCTGCCGGCGAGTGGCGCGTCGCCTGCCACTTTGCCGCCGAAGCCGATTCGAGTCATCAACTTGCGGCCGGCCGCGGAACTTTTGTCGGCGGCCGACGTAATGAGAGTGGACGTGAACTTCACGATGGGAGAGATGCACGTGATGAGTAATTCGAGGATGGTGCAGGCGCGATCGGTCGCAGCTTGGATGTTGGCCTTGACGACCCTCGGCGGTCAGCTCGCGTGGGGGCAGGAGACCACCCCGCGGTGGGAGGTCTCGCCGGCCCCGCAAGCCGCCCCCTCCGGCTCGAGTTTGCGCATCGCCGGCGACGAGATCCGACTCACTCTGGCGGAAGCCGTGGAGATCGCGCTGACGAGGAACATCGCCCTGCGCACCGAGCGCTACGCGCGCGAGCGCGCTCGCCTCGGCATCGACCAGGCGATGGGGATCTACGACTTCGGTCTGTCGGCCTCCGCCTCGGCCGCCCAGGACGAGAGTCCGGCCGCCTCCAACCTCGACGGCGCCGAGATCCAGGAGCAGAAGCGGAACGGGCTCACCGTCGGCGGATCCCAGCTGTTGCCCACCGGCGGCGTGGCGGGCATCCTGTGGACCAACAACCGCTTCGAGACCAATTCGACCTTCTCGCTGCTCAATCCCTCGTTCTCGACCGGCGTCGACTTCACGCTCACTCAGCCGATCCTCCAGGGCTTCGGCCGCCAGGCGACCGACTACGGCATCGAGGTCGCCCGGGTCGGCGACCGGATCTCCCAGGAGCTCTTCACGGCGCAGGTCATCCAGACCGTGCAACGGGTGGAGAACGCCTACTGGCTGCTGATCGCCGCGCGCGACCAGCTCCGCGTCGCCGAGGAGAGCCTGCGGCTCGCCCAGGAGCTCCACGACAACAACCGAGTCCGCGTGGAGGTCGGCACGCTGGCGCCGCTCGAACTGGTTTCCAGCGAGGCCCAGATCGCGACGCGCGAGGAGGAGATCATCCGCGCTCGCGGCGCGATCGGGGATGCCGAGGACCTGCTCTTCTTCCTGCTCAACATCGAGCAGGGGGACGCCTGGTCCAGGACGATCATCCCCGAGACCGACCCGGAGATCGAGCAGCCGAAGGTCACGGTCGAGGCGTCGATCGCCACCGCGCTCGCCACGCGGACCGAGATCGCCGCGCAGGAGCTGGAACTCAAGGCTCTCGAGCTCGACCAGGCGTTCTACGCCCAGGACCTCAAGCCGCGACTCGACCTGAGGGCGACCTACGGTCTGAACGGCCTGGGGGGAGACGTGCTCCTGCGGGACGACGAGGGCAACGTGATCGGGACGCTGCCGGGTGGATGGGACGATGCGATGGATCAGGTGACGGGTTGGGATTTCCCGGGCTGGGTCGTCGGCCTGGAGTTCTCGGTGCCGCTGCAGAATCGCAGCGCCAAGGCGCGCAAGGCGATCGCCGACGTGGCGCTGGAGCAGGGCAAGCTCGCGTCCGAGCAGCTCGAGCTCCAGATCACCACCGAGGTCCGGGCCGCGGTCCGCAACCTCGAGACTTCGCGGCAGCAGCTCGAGTCGGCGCGGGTTTCGCTCCGCCTCGCCGAGCGGAACCTCGACGCCGAGCGCAAGAAGTTCGACAACGGACTCTCCACCAGCTTCCAGGTCCTGGAGATCCAGGACGACCTGAGTGCCGCCGGGAGCCGGGTGGTCGCCGCGACGACCGGCTACCGCCGGGCTCTGGTCGAGTACTATCGGGCCACCGGGACGCTGCTCGAACGCTCCGGAGTTCGCGTCGCGAGCTGACCCGGTAGCGCGGTAGGCGCGGGAGGAGGGGAGGGAGATGGGTGACGTGAAGGCCGAGGCCGGCGGCGGCTCGGAAATTGCGAATGTGTGGGGAGCGCTCGTCGATCCGCGCCAGGCGTTCGCGCGGCTGGCGGCGCAACCCACGTTCGTCATCGCGCTGCTCGCCCTCGTCGTGCTCGGGGCCACCTCCGTCTGGGTCGGCTTCTCGAAGGTGGATCCGCAGGACATGCTGCGTACCCTCGAGGATCAGGGCCGCGAGCTGCCGCCCGCGATGGCCGAGGCACCCGAGAAGATGATGGGCTTCATGAAGTGGTCGGCGGTGGCTGGCGCAGCCGTCGTCGCGCCGCTGATGTACCTCACGATCGCGGCGATCTTCCTGGTCGCCCTGCGGCTGCTCGGCAGCGAGATCTCCTATCGGCAGAGCCTGAGCGTGACCCTCCACGGGATGCTGCCCCTGGGGGTCGCGGCCCTGCTCGGCCTGGTGGTCGGCCTGCTGCGCGAGCAGGTGTCGATGCGCGAGCTGGAGTCGGGGGCTCTGCTGATGTCGCATCTGGGCTTTCTCGCTGGAGAGGAGTCCGGCGCGGTGGTGCGGGCCCTCCTCACCAGCGTCGACCTCTTCTCCTTCTGGTGCATCGCCCTCCTCGCCCTCGGCTTCGAGCTGGTGGCCCGGGTGAGCCGCGCGGCCGCCTGGGGCACGGTCGGCGTGGTCTGGGGCCTGGGCATCGCCATCAAGGCGCTGCTCGCGCTGTTGCGCTGACCTCGCGGCCGGACGAAGCACGATGAAGCGGCGTATCGCGCTGGTGCTCGGCGGCTTGGTCCTGCTCGCCGGCATCGTCGCCCTGAGCGTCCGCGGACGAGGCTCGCGCGACACGGTGAAGCTGTTCGCCGAGGCGGCGGTGCGGCGCGAGATCACCCAAACCGTGAAGGCGACCGGGCAGATCCAGCCCAAGGTCCAGGTGAACATCTCGGCGCACGTGGTGGGCAAGATCGAGCGCCTGTTCGTCGCGGAAGGCGATGACCTCGAGGTCGGTCAGCCATTCCTGCAGCTCGAGCGGGAGGCCTTTCTCGCCGCCCGCGACAACGCCCGTGCCCAGCTCGCCATGAACGGAACCGAGCTGCGGCAAGCCGAGGTCGCGCTGGCCGACCAGGAGATCAAGGTGGAGCGAGCGCGCAAGCTGAGCGCCGACGGGATCGCTTCCGGAGAGGCGCTGGAGACCGCCGAGCTGCAAACCACCTCGGCCAGGTTGCGCGTCGACCAGGCGAGGGAGGCGATCAAGCAGGCGCAGGCATTGCTGGATCGGGCCGAGGACGATTTGCGCAAGACGACGATCTACGCCCCGATCGCGGGCCGCGTCATCTCGCTCAACGCCAAGGAGGGCGAGGTCGTGGTTTCCGGCACGATGAACAACCCTGCTTCGGTGATCGGCACGATCGCCGATCTCTCCGAGGTTCTCGCGGAGATCGACGTCGACGAGACCGAAGTCGTGCACGTCGCGGTCGGGCAGACCGCCGAGGTGCGGGTCGACGCCCTGCCGGACGCGGTGTATGCCGCGCGGGTCGAGGAGATCGGCAGCTCCGGGTACGCGAAGGCCAGCCAGCCCGACGTCACCTTCTTCCGCGTCAAGCTGCTGCTCGCGGCGCCCGATGCGCGTCTGCGTCCGGGCATGTCGACACGCGCTGAAATCGCCGTGGCCAGCCACCCGGAGGCCATCGTCGTGCCGATCCAGTCGGTCCTCGAGCGGCGCCTGGAGGGCGAGGGCGACGAGCCCGGCACCGAAGCCAAGGTGGTCTTCCTATTGAGCGACGGCAAGGCGCACCGCCGCGTGGTGCGGACCGGCCTCACGGACGCGACCCACGTGGAGATCCTCGAGGGGTTGCAGGCGGGCGATCTCGTGGCGACCGGACCCTACCGCGCGCTGCGCAAGGTCGAGGACGGAGACCGCGTGCGCGTGACCAAGCCCGAGTTGCTGGACAAAGACGCGGAGAAGCGCGAGGAAGAGAGCGACTGATGCCGATCATCGAGCTGCGCGACGTCTACAAGATCTACGACATGGGCGCGGAGAAGGTGCGGGCGCTGAACGGCCTCGACCTGGCGATTCAGCGCGGCGAATACGTGGCGATCATGGGCCCCTCGGGGAGCGGCAAGTCCACCCTGATGAACCTGCTCGGCTGCCTGGACACCCCGTCGGAGGGGAGCTACATCCTGAACGGCACGGCGGTGGAGCACTTGAACGATCAGGAGCTCGCGGCGATCCGCAACAAGGAGATCGGATTCGTCTTCCAGACGTTCAATCTGCTGGCCCGGACCGACGCGCTGCAGAACGTCGAGCTGCCTCTCATCTACGCCGGCGTCTCGCGGAAAGAGCGCCGCGAGCGGGCCGAGCGGGCGCTTTCGCGCGTCGGGCTGACCGACCGCGCGCATCACCTGCCGAACGAGCTCTCGGGGGGCCAGCGGCAGCGCGTCGCGATCGCCCGGGCGCTGGTCAACGAACCGTCGATCCTGCTGGCCGACGAGCCGACCGGCAATCTCGATACCGCCACGTCGACCGAGATCATGCAGCTGTTCGACGAGCTCCACCGCCAGGGCAACACGGTGATCCTGGTCACTCACGAGGCCGAGATCGCCGCCCACGCCCGCCGCAAGATCGTCCTGCGCGACGGCAAGGTGGTGACCGACGAGGTGGAGGCGGCCGCTCGGGCCGACTGAGCCCCGGTGGTCCTTTCGGAAAACCTCCGGGTGGCCCTGCGCGCGCTGCGCGCCAACAAGCTGCGCTCGATCCTCACGACGCTGGGGATCATCATCGGGGTCGCGGCGGTGATCGCGGTCGTCTCCATCGTCCAGGGGCTCCAGTTCATGATCACCCGCGAGCTGCAGGGGGTGGGCGCGACCTACGTCATGGTGCTTCCGAAGCGCGACCCGAACCAGGGACCCGGGGTGGTCGCCCGGCAGGTCCGGCTGACCTGGGACGATGGGCTGGCGATTCGCCAACAGGTCCCTGGCGTGCGTCTCATCACCCCGCTGGTCGTGGCGCCGGCCCAGCAGGTCAAGTACCGCGATCGCCAGCACGCCACTCTCCTGCTGGGGGTCAACCAGGACTGGCCGGAAGTGAGCAACCACGAGGTCGAGTTCGGCCGTTTCTTCTCCCAGCTCGACCTCGACCACCGGCGCAAGGTCGCCGTCGTGGGCCGCAAGGTGGTGGAGGAGCTCGATCTTGGCGACCCCATCGGCGCCGAGATCTATGTCGGCAGTCTGCCGGTGTCGATCGTCGGAGTGATGGAGAAGCGGGGCCAGGCGCTGGGGCAGGACTCCGACGACCTGGTGTTCATCCCGTTCGCGACCGCGCTCTCGGTGCTCGGGCGCGACGCCGGCGAGCAGATCCAGCTTCGCCTGCAGGCCGCCAGCCCGGCGGTCGTGGAGCAGGTCAAGGACGGCGTGCAGCAGGTCCTGCGCACCCGGCACCGGATCGCCAGCGGCCAGCCGGACGACTTCGAGGTCATGCTCCAGGACGAGATCCTCGAGACCGTGGGATCGGTGCTCGGGATGATCACCACGGTCGTCGGCGCGGTCGTGGGCGTGGCGTTGCTCGTCGGCGGAATCGGGATCATGAACATCATGCTGGTCTCGGTGACCGAACGCACGCGCGAGATCGGCATCCGGAAGGCGGTCGGTGCACGCCGGCAGGACGTCCTGGTGCAGTTCCTGATCGAGGCCGTGACCCTCTCCGTGGTCGGCGGGACCATTGGGCTTCTGGCTGGATGGGGGATCGGCGCGGGCGTGGCAGGAGCGCTGCCCGGGGACTGGCCCCCGGCTCACGTCCCCCTGTGGGCGGTCCTGCTGGCCTTCGGATTCTCGGCGGTGGTCGGGGTCTTCTTCGGAATCTACCCGGCGGGCAAGGCGTCCCGGATGGACCCGATCGAGGCGTTACGCTACGAGTAAGGGGTGGTGCCGGAGACAGGAGTCGAACCTGCACGCCCTTTCGGACGGGGGATTTTGAGTCCCCTGCGTCTGCCATTCCGCCACTCCGGCGAAGCCGCCGCATGGTAAGGGTCCGCCGAGTGCCCTGTCAACGGCGCGGCACCGCCCGATCGTCCCCTCTGGAGGACGTATACGCTTGAATTACGCCAGGCCGCGAGCTTGACTCGGAGCCTCGATCGGAGTATCCTTCGGACGCGGTGGGATTTGTCGTAACTATCCTGCGCTACAACAAGTTAAGCGAAGGGAGCTCCCGGACGTGACATTCAAGGTCGGTCAGAAGGTCGTCTATCCGAACCACGGCGTTACGGTCATCGAAGAGATCGCCCCCAGCCGAATCGACGGAACCGAACGCACTTGTTACTACCTCCGTCTCCTGTCGAGCAACTCCAAGGTCATGGTCCCCAAGGACAACCTCGACCTGGTCGGTTTGCGGCCCCTTTGCGAGCCGCGCGAGATCCGGACGCTGTTCAGCATTCTCGAGAACGGCAGCGTGGACGCCCACAAGGACTGGAAGGGGCGCTACAAGCAGAACGTCGAGAAGATGAAGACCGGGCGGATCACGGAGGTGGCCGAGGTCCTCAAGAACCTCCGCTTCGTCAGCCAGCGCAAGAGCCTCTCCTTCCGCGAGAAGAAGATGTACGAGCGCGCCAAGCACTTCATCGTGAGTGAGGTGGCGCACGTCAAGGGGCTCTCCGAGCGGGATGCCGAGCAGCAGGTCGAGCGCGCCCTGTCGTCGAGCCTGGAGAAGCGCCGCAAGGGCGACCAGCTGGCGAGCTGACCGCAGTTGCCGGGCGCGATCGTGCGGAGCGCTCCGATTCGGAGCGCGAGGGTCCAATTCCTGGAATCGAGGGTCGATTGAATCGGGACAACGCGCTTTTCACGGTCATCGGTTTGCTCGGCGGGTTCATCGCCGGCTACGTGCTCCACGAGCAGATGGCCGCGGTTCAGCCGGCGCGGCGCCCGGCCGGTGGCGCGGCTGCGACCCAGGCGGCAGGTCCCGCGCCGGCGGCACCCTCGCCCGCTCCGGCCGGAATGGAGATGGAGCGCCTGCGGGCCCGCCTGGAGGCTGACCCCAACGACGCCGGCGCGATTCTCCAGCTCGCCAACCTGAATTTCGACATCCAGAACTGGGCCCGCGCCAGGGAGCTGTACGAACGGCACCTGAAGCTGCAGCCCGGGAACCCCGACGTCCTGACCGATCTGGGAATCTGCCTGCGCGCCCAGGGAGACTTCCAGGCCGCCCTCGCCCGCTTCCACGAGGCGCAGGGTCTCAGCCCGGCCCACTGGCACTCCCGCTTCAACGAGGTCGTGGTGCTCGCCTTCGACCTCAAGGACTTCGCTCAAGCCGAGCGCAAGCTGGCCGATCTCGAGCAACTGGCGCCGGGAGACGCCAACGTGTCGCGGCTCGCCGCGGAGTTGCGCAAGCTCCGCGACGCCTCCTAGTGCCCACGACGGAGGCGCCGGTCTTCGCGGAGATCGCGCTGCCCCTTCCAGTCGGGCAGATCCTCACTTACCGATTCACCCCGCGGCAGGCCGCCTTGGCGAGGCTGGGCGCTCGCGTGCGCGTTCCGGTCGGACGCCGATCGATGACCGGTTTCCTCGTCGGCCTGGCCGACGCCCCACCCAGCGGGGTCGAGACCCGCGACGTGGACCGGCTGATCGATCGCACTCCGGCCCTGACCGGCGAGTTGCTCGAGCTGGCGCGCTTCGCCGCCAACTACTATCTCGCGCCGCTCGGTGACCTGCTCGCGGCGATGATCCCCACCGCGGCCGCGGGATGGGGCGACCTGCGCCTCCGGCTGACCGACGCCGGGGCCTTGGCGACCCCCCGTGAAACCCTCGAAGGTGACCTGCAGCGCGAGCTGATGGAGCGGGGCAGGACCCGGCTGAGCGAGCTCGAGGAGCTGCTCGGCGTGCCCTCCCTGGGCGCGCTGGTCGAGCGGCTGGAAGGAGAGGGCAAGATCGCCGTGGATTCGCCCGGCGGGCGCGGTGGCCGGTTCGTCACCGCGGTGGAGCTCGCGCCCGGAGACCCGGTCGCCTGGCGAGAGAAGTGCGGGCGCTCCGCGGCTGGGCAGGGGGTCGTGGACTTCCTGGCCTCCCTGGGACGGCCGGCTCTCGCCCGGGAGGTGACCAGCGCGGTCGGCTGCGGCGACTCGGTGCTCCGCCGGCTCGTCGCCGTTGGCGTCCTGCGCCGCTTCTCACAACCGGAGCGGCTCGGGCTCGACCGGCATTTCCTCGTTACCGATACCGCCGAGCGGCAATCCATCGTGCTGCGCCCCGACCAGTCCGATGCCGTGGAGCGGCTCGGAGCCGCCGTCCTGGCCCGCCGTTTCTGCACCTTCCTGCTGCACGGCATCACCGGATCGGGCAAGACCGAGGTCTACTTCGCGGCCGCCGAGTCCGCCCTCGCCGCGGGGAGGAGCGTGCTGCTGCTGGTACCGGAGATCGCCCTGGTTCCCGCGCTCGCCACCCAAGCGGCGACCCGCTTCGGGGATCGCCTCGCGGTGCTCCACTCGGGGCTCGGCACCGGCGAGCGGATGCAGGAATGGGAGCGCATTCGGCGCGGCGAAGCGCGCCTCGTGGTCGGCCCGCGATCGGCGGTCTTCGCTCCGGTCGAGGACCTGGGGCTGATCGTCGTGGACGAGGAACAGGATCTCGCCTACAAGCAGGACAGTGCGCCGCGCTACCACGGTCGCGATCTGGCGGTGGTGCGCTGCCGTGCGGCGGGAGCGGTCGCGCTACTCGTCTCGGCAACCCCCAGCCTCGAGGTGCGCCGCGGCGTGGCCGAAGGACGCGTCGCGGCTCTCCGGCTCACCCGCCGCGCCGGCTCCGGCACCCTCCCGGAGGGGATTCTGGTCGATCTGCGTGACGAGCCGCGAGATCTCAAGGTCGGCGAGGTGGTCTTCTCGCGACGTCTCCGCGAGGAGATCGAGCGCGCCCTGGCGGAAGAAGACCAGGTGATCCTCCTGCGCAACCGCCGTGGCTACGCGCCGTTGCTGCTCTGCCGGGCCTGCGGCGAGGACTTCCGCTGCGCGGACTGCGGTTTGCCGCGCACCTATCATCGCCGCGGCGGCCACCTCCTCTGCCACTACTGCGGCTCCGCGCTGCCTGCGCCGTCTCGTTGTCCCGCCTGCGGTGGGGAGACGCTCGAGGCGATCGGCGCGGGTACCGAGCGGGTGGAGGAGAGATTGCGCGAGCTCTTCCCCGGCATCGAGATCGACGTCCTGGACCGGGACAGCGCCCGGCGGAGCGGCGGTCCCGCGTCCATCCTCGAGCGCTTCCAGGCCGGTGCCACCCGGATCCTCGTGGGTACCCAGATGATCTCCAAGGGGCATCATTTTCCGCGCGTCGCACTGACCGCCGTGCTGTCGGCGGACAGCTACCTGGGATTCCCGGACTTCCGTGCGGTGGAGAAGACCTTCGCCCTGCTCACCCAGCTCGGCGGCCGCGCCGGGCGTGGAGATCGCCCCGGGAGAGTGGTCATCCAGTCCTACCTGCCCGATCACTACGCGATCCGCGCCGCGCTCGCCCAGGACGACGCGGGCTTCGTCGAGCAGGAGATGCGCTTCCGGCGGCTCTTCCACTACCCACCGTTCACTCGCATGGTGCAGCTGCTGCTGCGCGACCGCCAGCGGGAGCGTGGGATGGCCCGCCTCGAGGAGATCGCGACCCGCCTGCGCGCGCAGCCGCGCGCCTCCGAGCTCCGCCTGACCGGTCCGGCTCCGGCGCCACTCGAGCGCCTGCGCGGGGAGTGGCGCCTGCAGTGCCTCGTCCGGGGGGAGGACGGAGCGATGGTGCGGCGCGCAGTCCGCGAGGCGGTCGGAGATCGCCAGGTACCCGGGCTGGCGATCGACGTCGACCCCTACCAGCTGCTCTGATTGACCGGGTTCCCGAGCCTCTGCTACCTTGCCGCAGCCCGTGACCACGACCGACGCCACCTTCGAAGAACCGCTCGTCGCGCTCCGCCGCCGGATCGAGGAGCTGGAGGGCTATCCCGAGGCCAGCGGCCGACAGGGCGAGTTGCGCGACCTACGCGACGAGCTGCGGCGCGAAACCGAGCGGGTCTTCGCGGGTCTCACCCGTTGGCAGAAGACCCTGGTCGCCAGGCACCAGGATCGCCCCTACACCCTCGACTACGTCCGCCTGCTGACCGAGGACTGGGTCGAGGTCCACGGCGACCGGGCCTTCGCCGACGATCCGGCCATCGTGGCCGGGTTCGCCCGATTCCGCGGTCGCTCGGTGGCCGTCATCGGGCACCAGAAGGGGCGCGGAACGAAGGAGCGCATCGCACGCAACTTCGGCCAACCCCGGCCCGAAGGGTACCGCAAGGCGCTTCGCGTGATGCAGCTCGCCGAGCGTTTCGGGCGCCCGGTGCTCACCTTCATCGACACCCCGGGCGCTTTTCCGGGCCTCGATGCGGAGGAACGCGGTCAGGCGGAAGCGATCGCGCGCAATCTCCTCGAGATGGCTCAGCTCAAGGTGCCGATCGTGGTGACCATTACCGGGGAAGGGGGCAGCGGGGGCGCGCTCGCGCTGGGAGTCGGCGACCGCGTTCTCATCCTCGAGTACGCGATCTACTCCGTGATCTCGCCCGAGGGGTGCGCCGCGATCCTCTGGAAGGACCAGGAAGCCAAGCCCCAGGCCGCTGACGCGATGCGCATCACGGCGCCGGACCTCCTCAAGCTGCGCATCGTCGACGAGGTGCTCTCCGAGCCGCTGGGCGGCGCGCACGTCGATCCCGAAGCGATGGCCGCACGGATCGGAGACGCGGTCGACAAGACCCTTCGCGCGCTCGAGAAGATGTCCCCCGAAGCCCGCGTCGAGGCGCGCTACCGCCGCTTCCGCGCGCTCGGCGTGGTCGACGAGCGCTGAGCCGAAGTGACCGACGCCTGGATTCCGGCGCCGGCTCCGGCCGCCGCAGAGGACCTCACGGCGGCGGGTATCTCACCGCTGCTCGCGCGGCTGCTCGCCCTGCGCGGCGTCGAGGATGCGTCCTCGGCGTCGCGCTTCCTCGAGCCCGAGCTCGCTCATCTGCACGATCCCATGCTGCTGCGCGGCATGGACCCGGCCGTCGAGAGGATCCATGGTGTGCAGCAACGGCACGGTGTCGTCGCCGTAGTGGGCGACTACGACGCGGACGGGCTCACCGCGACGGCTCTGCTGGTGGCCGTGCTGCGTTCGGTGGGCTGCGTGGCGCACCCGATCCTGCCCAACCGGCACGCCGGCGGCTACGGATTCCAGCCGGCGCACGCGCGCCTGGCTCGCGAGGCGGGCGCCGAGCTCGTGATCACGGTCGACTGTGGGGTACAGAGTTTCGCGGCGGCGCGCGAGGCGAGAGAGCTCGGGCTCGACCTGATCGTCACCGATCACCACCTGCCCGGTGCGGAGCTGCCGGCGGGAGCCACCGTGATCAACCCGAACCAGCCGGGATGCACCTATCCATTTCCGGCCCTGGCTGGCGCCGGTCTCGCCCTGAAACTCGCCGAGGCGCTCTGCCGACGGTGCGGCGTCGCAGTCCCCTGGGAGTCGCTCCTCCGGATGGCCAGCCTGGGGACCATCGCCGACGTGGCGCCACTCGTCGGCGAGAATCGCGTGCTGGCGAGCCGAGGATTGCGCGCTCTCGCCACCACGCCATCGCCGGGTCTGCGGGCGCTCTTTCGCGAGGCGGGCGTGGTGCCTCCGATCACCTCGACCGACGTCGGCTTCCGCATCGGGCCGCGACTCAACGCGATCGGCCGGCTGGGCGGCGCCGAACCGGCGCTCGAGTTGCTGCTCACTCGCGACGACTCCCGGGCGAGGGAGCTCGCGGTCCAGCTCGGTCGCGCCAATGGAGAGCGCCAGGCCCTCGAGCAGGTCGTCCTCGGCGATTGCGCGGGGCGATTCGGCCAGCCGCTCCCCGCGATCCTGGTCGCCTGGGATGAACGCTGGCATCGTGGGGTCGTGGGAGTCGCGGCGGGCCGCCTGGCGCGCGAGCTGTCGCGCCCGGTGCTCCTCTTCGCCGTCGAGGGCGACGAGGCGACGGGCTCTGGACGCAGCGTCGGCACGTTCGATCTGCATGCCTTTCTCGCCCCCTGGAGCACACGCTTGCGGCGCTTCGGAGGGCATGCCCAGGCGGTCGGATTGACCCTGGAGACGGCGCACCTCGCTCGCCTGGCTGAGGAGTGGCAGGCCGCCGCCGGCGCGCTCGGTCCGCAGCCTCTGGCGAGCCGCCAGGCCTACGATGCGGATCTGCCGGCGGAGCGGATCGATGCGGCGCTGCTCGCCGATCTCGAGCGCCTCGAACCGCACGGCGCCGGCAACCCGCAGCCGGTCTTCCGCATCGGGCCGCTGATCCGCGATGCCGATCCGCGCAGTTTCGGTGGAGGTCACCTCTCGATCTCCGTGCGCGGTCCGGACTCTCCGCGCGCCTTCGAAGTGGTGGCCTGGCGGTGGGCGAGCCGGCCGGGGCCCTGGAACGGGACCTTCGAGATCCTGGGCTGCGTCGAGCGCGATCGCTATCGAGATGCGCCGGTGGTGCGCCTGGTCGACGCACGCCCCGCCGAGCGACGGAACCACTAGAATGAACGCCATGCGAGCGCCTGCGGCCGAGGGCCGCCTGGCTCGGTGGCGCAACGTCCTCCTCGCCGTCCTGGGATTGGTGGTCGCGGCGCTCGTCGGGCTCTACTACGTCGGGCGCCGGGCGACTCCGTCGGAGGAGGGCCCGGCCCGCAGCGAGGCTCGGTCGGCGCCGGTCGAGGAGTCCGCCGACACGGTGGCGGCCAGCGACGCCTTCGACTTCACGCAGACGATCGAGGGCCGCCCGGTCTTCTCGCTCCACGGCGACCGCTTCCAGGCCAACCGCGAAGGCGTCGTGGACCTCGAAGGGGTGCGCCTGCGGCTCTATCGCGAGGGCCAGGAGTACGCGGTCGCCGCCGAGCGGGCGCGCTACGACGGCAACAGTCAGGAGGCCACTCTCACCGGTGGTGTCGACCTGCAGGGCACGGATCGCTTCGCTCTCCGGGCTCCCCGCCTCCAGATGCTGCGCGGGGGCAAGGTGGTGCGCGCCGAGGGACCCGTGGCCTTCCGGCTCGGTGACGCCTGGACCGGTGGAGCGGGCAGCCTCGAAATCGACGTCGGCACCGATCTCTTCACGCTCGCCGGAGAGGTCTCCATCGAGGGAACGCCCCGCGCCGCCGCCGCGGTTGCACTGCGTGCGCCCCGCCTGGTCTTCGATCGTCCGGGCCGCGTGCTCCGGGCGCCAGAGGGCGCCAAGATCGCGCAAGGCTCGAGCTGGCTCGAGAGCCGGGAATGGGAGCTCTTCCTCGCCGCGGACGGCGAGACGCCGCAGCTCCTGCGGCTCGACCGGGGTGTGGGCGGATCGCTCGCCGAGGGCGGTGTCGAGGGTGCCGGACGCTCCGAGCTGCGGGCGACGGATGCCCACCTCGAGTTCGATACCGCGACGGGCCGGCCGGCCCGGCTGATGCTCCTCGGGGCGCCGCGCAGCCCGGCGAGGATGGACACGGCGACGGAGACCGGCACCATCCAGGGGCTGGCCTCGTTGGAGCTCGAGGTGCTGTTCCGCGAGGGCCAGCCAGCATCGCTGACGAGCTCGAAGACGTCCTACTTCGCCGAGTACGTCGAGGGGGTCGAGAAGCCGATCCGGTCGGGGCGGGCCGATTCCTTCGCGGCCGACCTGGCGGGCTCGAAGCTGGCTCGGGTCGTGCTCACCGGCGGCGTCACCCTGACGGATCCACAGTTCCGGGGTTGGGGAGAGCGCGCGATGATCGATCTCGAAGCTGGCCGGGCCGAGCTCCTCGGCGAGCCCGCGCGGCTCGAAACCGAGCGTGGCGAGCTCGCTGCGCCGCACCTGATCCACGCTCGAGCGAACGGTCTGCTGACCGCCGAGGGCGGGGTTCGGGCGCAGCTGCGCCACGACGCCGCGGGTGCGCTCTCGGGCCTGGGATGGCGCGGCGAACAGCCGATCCAGGTCCAGGCCAAGGAGGGCGTGCTGCAGGAGCGCCCACGGGGTTTCGTCTTCCGCGGGGACGTGCGTGCCTGGAAGGGCAGCGACTTCCTGCTCGCCGACCAGCTTCGCGGCCAGGAGGAGGGGCGCGTCCTGACCGCGGCGGGCGCCGTCAAGACCGTGCTCAACCCGGACGAGACGGCCGAGAGGAGCGCCGCACAGCCGATCGAAGTGAGCGCGGGAAACCTCACCTATCGCGAAGCCGAAGGCGAGATCGTCTACGCCGGCGGCGTCCGAGCCGTCCAATCGGGCCGAATTCTCTCCTGCGAGGAGCTCACCGTCGTCCTGCATCCCGACCGTCGCCTGAAGTCGATGGCCGCCGCGGGCGAGGTCCTGCTTCGCGAGACGGCGTCCGGCCGCGTGGTGCAAGCGGCGCGCGCCGACTACGATCTCGCCGCCGGCACGATCGACTTCGTCGGAGAGCCGGTCACTCTGAACGATCCGCAGGGCGCACGAATGACCGGCCGCCGCCTGCGCTACGACCTGGCGACGAGCGCGGCCAGGATGACCGGGAGCGGAACGTGAGCGAGAACGGGCGCCTGCGCGCCGAGGCCATGCGCAAGGTCTATGGCGGCCGCGCCGTGGTGCACGACGTTTCCATCGAGGTCTCGCAGGGCGAGGTCGTCGGACTGCTCGGGCCGAACGGCGCCGGGAAGACCACGACGTTCTACATGGTGGTCGGCCTGACGCCCCCCGACGGCGGCCGGGTGCTGCTCGGCGAGGAGGACATCACCGAGCTGCCGATGTATCAGCGGGCGCAACGCGGCATCGGGTATCTGCCCCAGGAGCCGTCGGTGTTCCGCAAGCTCTCGGTGGAGGACAACCTGCGGGCGATCTTCGAGACGCTGGACCTCACGCACGCCGAGCAGGAGCGCCGCATCGACCGCTTGATCGAGGACTTCCGGCTCCTCAAGGTCCGCAAGAGCATGGGGTTCATGCTCTCCGGCGGCGAGCGGCGGCGAGTGGAGATCGCGCGCGCGCTCGTGCTCGGACCGTCCTTCATCCTGCTCGACGAGCCCTTCGCGGGCATCGATCCGATCGCGGTCCTCGATATTCAAGGTATCATTCGCCACCTGAAGCAGATGGGAATCGGCATCCTGATCACCGACCACAACGTGCGCGAGACGCTGAAGATCACGGATCGCGCCTATATCATCAACAACGGGGGCATCCTCCGCGCCGGCTCGCCCGCCGAGCTGTCGACCGACCCCCAGGTGCGCAAGATCTACCTCGGCGAACACTTCCAACTCTGACCCGGCAACCTCGATGGCGCTCGAGCAGAAACTCTCCCTCAAACTCTCCCAGCGACTGGTGATGACGCCGTCGCTGCAGCAGGCGATCAAGCTGCTGCAGATGACCCGTCTCGAGCTCGAGACCGTCGTGGCGCAGGAGCTCGAGGTCAATCCGGTGCTGGAGGAAGTGGAGGACGCCGAGGACGAGGAGGAGGCACCCCTCCCGGAAACGCCCGCCGAGCCGCCGCCCGAGGAGCCGCTCGCGCCCGAGAAGCCGGATCGCCAGGAGTTGGACCAGGTGGCGCTCGAGGCCTATCTCGACGACTCGTGGAACGACGATGCGGCGAGCTACGGCGACAGCGAGGACCGCGAGGCTCCGCCGCTCGAGAACACGCTGACCCGCGAGCCGGACCTCTACGATCACCTGCTCTGGCAGATCCATCTCTCGGACTTCTCGCCGCGCGAGCGCGAGATCGCGGAGTTGATCGTCGGCAACCTCGATCCGGACGGGTTCCTGGTCGCCTCGCTGGAGGAGATCGTCGAGCTGGGCGCCGCCGGCGCCGGCGAGCCCCTCTCCGGAGAGGAGGTCGCCGCGGTGCTGGAGCGGGTGCGCCGTCTCGATCCGCCCGGCATCGCGTGCGAGAGCCTGCAACAGAGTCTCCTCTGGCAGCTCGACCTGCGCGGCGATCCACCGGACTCGCTCGCCCGCCGGATCGTCGCCGACCATTGGGACGCCTTCCTCCGGCGGCAGTACCAGCAGATCGCGCGGGCCCTCGAGATCCCGCTCGTCGAGCTCGAGCCGGTGATCGAGACCATCAAGACGCTGCAGACCCGGCCCGGACGAAAGTTCACCAACGATCGTGCGCACTACATCGAGCCCGACGTCCACGTCCTCAAGGTCAGCGACGAGTACGTCGTGCAGCTCAACGACGACGGCCTGCCGCGGCTGAGGATCTCTCGCGCCTACCGACGGATGCTGCAACAGATGCGCGCGGAGGGGCGGCAGAACGAGGCGCAGCAGTTCATCACCGACAAGATGCGCTCCGCGGTCTGGCTCATCAAGAGCCTCGACCAGCGGCAGCGCACCATTTACAAGGTCGCCACCTCGATCGTGCGCCAGCAGCGCGATTTCCTCGACCAGGGGCTGGACTTCCTCCGCCCGATGGTCCTGCGGGACGTCGCCGAGGACATCGGAATGCACGAGTCCACGGTCAGCCGGGTCGTCTCCAACAAGTACATGCACACTCCGCGCGGCCTCTTTCCGCTCAAGTTCTTCTTCCACAGCGGAATCGACCGGGACTACGGGGAGGACATCTCCTCGCTGACGGTGAAGCGGAAGATCAAGCAGCTGATCGAGGCGGAGGACCCGCGCCATCCCCTGTCCGACAGCGAGCTGATGCGCATTCTCAACCGCGAGGGAATCCAGATCGCTCGTCGCACCGTGGCCAAGTACCGGGACGAGCTCAATCTGCCGTCTTCCTCCGATCGCCGGCGGATCTTCTGACAGGGAGGGTAGCGATGAACATCGAGTTCGTTGGGCGTCACGTGGCAGTCGAGGAGCGGCATCGCAAGCTCGCCGCCGAGAAGCTCGGCAAGCTCGCCAAGTTCCTCGCACCGCCGATCGACGTGCAGGTCGAGCTCGAAGCGGAGAAGCGTCGGGTGACCGCGGACCTGCACCTGCGGCATCGCCACGGCGAGCTCCACGCCCGCGAGGAGAGCCACGATCTCGCGGAGGCCCTCACCCTGGCGATCGCGGCGCTCGAGAAGCAGGCGCAGCGGTCCCGCAAGCGGGCGGTCGACCGCCGCCGGCGCTCGGCACGTGCCGGAGTGGACGCCCACTGGCCGCTCGCGGTGGTGGCGGGGGAGAGCTTGCGCTCCGGCGACGTGCCGCGGATCATCCGGTCCTCGCGCCTCGAGATCAAGCCGATGACGATCGACGAGGCCGCCCTGGCACTGGAGAGCTCGAAACACGAGTTCGTGGTCTTCCTCGACTCGGAGAGCGACCGGGTGAGCGTTCTCTACAAGCGGCGCGACGAGAACTACGGGCTGATCGCGCCCGAGTTCTGAGCCCTGTCGAGCGCCGCTGCGGACCGAGCTCGCCGATCGGAGACCATGACGATGCAACCCAACCGGGTCCTGGTGCGTGAATTGCTGGGCGAGGAGCTCGCCGATCTCCACCTCACGGTGCTGAGCGGGGAGGAGCAGCTCGACAACGAGATCACGCACCCGAGGGTCCAGAAGCCCGGCCTGGCGTTCGCCGGCTACTACGCCTACATCAAGCCGGGGCGGGTGCAGATCATCGGCCAGAGCGAGCTCGAGTACCTGCGAACCGTCGCTCCGGAAGTGCGCGCCGAGCGCCTGCGCAACATCGCGGCTCTGCCGATCCCCGTCGTGGTCTTCACCAAGGGCCTCGTGCCGCCGCCCGAGATGCTCGCCGAGCTGCGGGCGCAGCGCGTTCCGGTGCTGACCTCGCGTGACCTCTCGTCGGTGGTGATCAAGCGGCTGAGCTACTTCCTGGAGGATCATCTCGTCCCGTCGACCCGGGTCCACGGGGTGCTGGTCGAGGTGTACGGCCTGGGCGTCCTGCTCATCGGCGCGAGCGGAGTCGGCAAGAGCGAGGCCGCTCTCGACCTCATCACGCGTGGGCACAGCCTGGTGGCGGACGATCGGGTGGCGATCAAGCGCTATCCCGGAGGCGAGCTCATCGGATCGGCCGAGGAGGCGCTGAAGCACCACATGGAGCTGCGTGGACTCGGCATCGTCAACGTCAAGGATCTCTTCGGGCTGGCGGCGATCCGCGAGCGCAAGGCGATCGATCTCGTGGTCGAGCTCGAGCCATGGCGGGAAGGCATGCCCTACGAGCGTCTGGGACTCGACGAAACGGTCTACGACATCCTCGACACGCCGTGCCCCTACATTCGCATGCCGGTCGCGGTGGGCCGCAACCTCGCCAACCTCGTCGAGATCGCGGCGCGCAATCACGTCCTGAAGCTCCAAGGCACCCATTCGGCCAGGGAGTTCGCGCGCAAGCTGGAGGAACAGATTGAGCGAAGCCGCCAGGGAAAACCGCGTTAGGCTGGTCTTCGTCACCGGTCTCTCGGGGTCCGGCCGAAGCACGGTGGCGAAGTGCTTCGAGGACCTCGGCTATTACTGCGTCGACAACCTCCCCCTGCCGCTGCTGAGCCAGCTCGTCGCCGATCCCGGGGCGTTCATCGCCGACCGGCACCGCATCGCCATCGTGACGGACATCCGCACGCCCGGCTTCGCCTCCGAGGCGCCGCGGCTCTTCGAGTCGATCGACCGCGACCGGATCCAGGTGACGATCGTCTTCCTCGAGGCGTCCGACGAATCGCTGCTTCGCCGCTTCTCGGAGTCCCGGCGGCCGCACCCGTTCTCCGATTCGCTGCCGGTCCCGGAATGCGTCCGCCAGGAGCGCGAAATGCTCCGCGAGCTGCGCGGCGCCGCCGATCTGGTGCTCGACACCAGCGACTGGTCGATCCACGACATCCGCAGCCTGATCTACCGGGAGTTCGGCAAGGAGGCCGGGCACCAGCCGGCGATGATGGTCACCCTGGTCAGCTTCGGCTACAAGTTCGGCCTGCCGCACGGCGCCGATCTGGTGTTCGACGTGCGATTCCTCCCCAACCCGCACTTCGTGGCCGAGTTGCGGCCGCTCAACGGCAAGGACGCGGCGGTGCGCGAATTCCTCGTCGGACGATCCGAGTTCCAGGACTTCCTGGCCCGATTCGCCGATCTCCTGCGCTACCTCCTGCCGCGCTACCAGCAGGAGAACCGCAGCTACCTGACCATCGCGGTCGGATGCACCGGCGGGCAGCACCGCTCGGTTGCGACCGTCGAGGCGCTGAGCGCCGAGCTCGGCGCGGCGGGGTGGAGTGTCCGGGTCCAGCACCGCGAGCTGGAGAGGGTACGCTCGTGATCGGCGTGATGGTGGTCACCCAGGGCCGGCTGGCCGACGAGCTGGTCAACGCCGCCGAGACCATCGCGGGCCGACTCGAGAACTTTCGCGCCGTTTCGCTCGACTGGAACGAGGGTCTGGAGGTCGCCCTGCGCCGCATCGAGGCCGGGGTTCGCGAGCTGGACGCCGGGGATGGCGTGCTGATCCTCACCGACATGTTCGGCAGCACCCCATCCAACGCTGCCCTCGCCGTCGCGAGGTCAGGCGCCGTCGAAGTGATCACCGGAGTGAACCTGCCGATGGTGCTCCGACTCGGCTGCGCGGCGAACCTGCCGCCCTCCCTCGGCGAAGCGGCGCGGTGGCTGGAGCAGAAGGGGAAGCGGAGCATCTGCCGCGGCATCGCTCCGCAGGTCGGGGTGGGGGAGCCCCCGTCGCACCATGATTGAACGGGAGGTCGCGATCGTGAACCGGCTGGGACTCCACGCACGAGCTGCCGCCAAGCTGGTGCACCTCGCGAGCGGCTTTCGCAGCCAGGTGGAGATCGTCGCGAACGGCGAGTCGGTCGACGCCAAGAGCATCCTCGGCCTGCTGCTCTTGGCTGCATCGCAGGGATCCCAGGTCCGGATCCGCTGCGAAGGCAGCGACGAGAGCGAGGCGCTCGCCGCCATCGAGCGCCTCTTCGCGGAGCGTTTCGGGGAGAGCGAATGACCGCCAAGCCGATGCACCGGCTGACCGGCCTCCCGGCCTCCGAAGGCGTGGCCATCGGCCGGGCCGTGGTGATCGCGAACCGGGCCCTGGAGGTCTTTCGCATTCCGCTCCCCGAGGAGGGGCTGGGGGACGAGATCCTGCGGCTGCGCGCGGCCTGTCAGGCCACCCAGCAGCAGATCCACCGCACGCGCGCCAAGGCCGGGCACCTCTTCGGCCAGGAGTTGGCCGCGATCTTCGACGCCCATTCCCTGCTGCTCTCCGACCGGATGTTCCTGCATCAGATCGAGAGCCGGATCCGCCGTGACCGGGTCAACGCCGAGTGGGCGGTCCACGAAACGGCGAAGGAGCTCACTCGCCGATTCTCCGACGTGGACAATCCCTATCTCCGGGAGCGCGGTCAGGACATCGAGGACGTGGGCCGTCAGCTCCTGCGCACGCTGCAAGGTCTGTCGCATCACGAGATCTCCGAGGTCGCCGGCGACGTCGTGCTGGTGGCCGACGACCTGGTGCCCTCGGAGGCGATCCGCTTCGGCAGGGACAAGGTGGTCGGCTTCGCGATCGAGGCCGGCGGCAGGACGTCCCACACCTCGATCATCGCTCGCTCCCTGGGGCTTCCAGCGGTGACCGGAATCGAAGAGATCACCGACCTGGTGACCGACGAGGATCCGGTGATCGTCGACGGCCGCGAGGGCGTGGTGATCCTGCATCCGACAGCGGAGGTCCTGGCGAGCTACGCCCAACTGCGCGTCGACATGATGCGCGAGCGCGCCGAGGCGCTGGGTGCGCCTCACGACCTGCCAGCCGTGACCGCCGACGGCGTGGAGCTCGAGCTGATGGGGAACATCGACCTGCCGGAGGAGCTGCGCGACCTGACGAAACTCGGCGCGCACGGCATCGGCCTCTACCGCAGCGAGTTCCTGTACATGGAGACCGATCCCCGGCTGCCGACCGAGGAGGACCACTACCTCGCCTATCGCAAGCTGGTGGAGGCTTCGGCACCGTACCCAGCGATCGTCAGGACCTACGATCTCGGTGGCCGCAAGCTCGCCCGCGAGATGATGGAGAGCAGCGAGGAGAACCCGGTGCTCGGGCTGCGCGGCATTCGCCTCACCCTGGCGCGGCCTCAGATCTTCCGCACGCAGCTGCGCGGCCTGCTCCGGGCCGCCGCCCACGGAGACCTCTGGATCATGGCTCCGATGGTCACCCGGGTCGAGGAGGTCCGCGAGTTGCGGTCGCTCTTGGGCGAGGTGGCGAGCGAGCTGGCTCAGGAGGGCGCGGCGCACCGGCCCGATGTTCCGTTGGGCATCATGATCGAGGTTCCGGCCGCCGCCATGATCGCCGACAGCCTGGCCCGGGCGGTCGACTTCTTTTCCATCGGCACCAACGACCTGATCCAGTACTGCCTGGCGGTCGACCGCAACAACCGCAGCGTCGCGACGCTCTACGAACCGCTCCATCCGGCGATTCTCCGCATGCTACGCTTCGTCGTCGAGAGCGCGGACCGGGCGGGAATCACGGTCAGCCTGTGCGGAGAGATGGGTGCCGATCCGCAGATGTTGCCGCTTCTGGTGGGCCTCGGATTGCGCCGCGTTTCCGCCTCGCCGCGTTCGCTGCCCGAGCTCCGCCGTCGCCTGGGTCGGATCGACAGCCGGGCGATGGCCGAGCTGGCCGCGCGCTGCTGCGACGCGGAGTCGAGCACCGAAGTCGCGCGCCTGGTGTCCGCGGCGCGCCAAGCAGCGACCTGACGCGAGGGAGGCACCGAGCCCATGAAGTTCGACGTGCGACGAGTGGAGAAGCCCTGGGGCTACGAGCTGATCTTCGCGCACACCGACCGTTACGTCGGCAAGGTCCTGCACATCGAGCCGGGCGAGGCGCTCTCGCTCCAGTTTCACCATCAGAAGGACGAGACCTTCTTCGTCGCCCGGGGAGCCATCGAGCTCGAGGTCCGCGTCGGCGAGCTGCGGTCGCGCCAGCCTCTCGTCCAAGGGGAGTCGTACCACGTCACGCCGGGGACCATCCACCGTATGTTCGCCGGACCGGCGGGCTGCGATCTCTTCGAGGTCTCGACACCGGAGCTCGACGACGTGGTCCGACTCGAGGACCGATATGGACGTTCGTAGCGTCCACGCGGCGCGGTCACTGGCCCTCGTCGGCCTCCTCCTGGTCTCCGCCGGTTGCGCGGCGCCAGCCAATCAGCCGGCGCCGCTGCCCCCGGTCTCCGAGCTGCCGGAGAAACTCCCCGAGGCTCGACAGACGGGCGAGGATCCGGTGGCCGCCAATCCCCGCCCCTCGACCGTCGTCGTGGTCGATCCCGGTGTGCCCGACGACGAGGCGCGGCCGAAGAGTCTGGCCGAAGCCGCGGCAGCGGAGAAGGAGCGCCGCGCCCGCGCCGGCAAGCCGGTCGTCGAGCTCGACGACAAGAACATCGCGCAGCACGGCAAGAACCAGCAGCTCACGGTGGCCAGTCCAGGGAGCTCCGCGATCGCCAACCCTCCTGCCACGGGCGACGAAGCTGCCGACGCCGCGCAGACCGAGGCCTATTGGCGGGAACGCGGGCTGGAGATCCGCCGTCGTTGGCGCGAGGCGGTGGAGCGGGTCGACGAGCTGCAGGGACGATCCGAGCTGCTGCGGCAGCGCTTCTACGCCACCGATGATCCCTACGTGCGGGACAATCAGATCAAGCCGGAGTGGGACCGCGTGCTGGACGAGCTCGACGAGGCCCGCCGGACCGCGGAGCGGGCGCCCGACGACCTGGAGCGCTTCCTGGACGAGGGGCGACGGGCCGGTGCCCTCCCGGGCTGGCTGCGCGAGGGAATCGAGCTCGAGCCGGAGCTCGAGCCGCGCCCGGAGCCTGGCGCCGAGCCGACCGAGCCGGTGATCGCCCCCGAACCCTCGTCCGGGAATCCCTGATGGCACAGCGCGAGGCGAGCCGCCGGTTCTTCATCGAGACCTGGGGCTGCCAGATGAACGAGCTCGACAGTCAGCGGATGGCTGGTCAGCTCATGCAACAGGGGCTCCTTCCCACTCGCGATCCGGGCCAGGCCGATCTCATCCTGCTGAACTCCTGCAGCGTGCGCGAGAAGGCCGAGAACAAGGTCTATTCCCGGATCGGGGAGTACCGTCTGCTGAAGCGGGAGCGGCCCGACCTGCGCATCGGGCTCTGTGGGTGCGTCGCCCAGCAGGAGGGGCAACGGGCGCTCGATCGCGTCGCCGAGCTCGATTTCGTCGTCGGCCCCGCGCGCGTCGGCGAGCTCCGAGAGGTGCTCGAGCGGCGTGACCAGGGCGAGCGTTCGGTCGCGACCGGATTCCCCACCGACCGGCGGTACGACCTCGATCTCGTCGCGCGCGAGGGCAGCTTCAAGGGCATGGTGACGATCATCGAGGGCTGCGACAAGAACTGCACCTTCTGCATCGTGCCGACGACGCGGGGACCGGAAGTCTGCCGTCCGCTGGCCGCGATCCGTCACGAAGTCCAACACCTGCTGGACTACGGCTTCGTCGAGATCGAGCTGCTTGGCCAGACCGTGAACCACTGGCGGGAGCCCGGCGGCACCGGCGATTTTGCCGATCTGATCGACGCCCTCGCTCCGCTTCCGGGTTTGCACCGCTTGCGTTTCGTCACCTCGTATCCGCGCGACTTCTCGCCTCGGATGGTGGACCTCTACCGCCGTCATCCGAACCTCGCCGACTATCTCCACCTTCCGGTGCAGTCGGGAAGCGATCGGATCCTGCGGCGGATGGGGCGGGGCTACAGGATCGGGGAGTACCTCGATCTGATCGAGTCGCTCCGGCTCGCGCGACCGTCGCTGGCGCTGTCGACCGACCTGATCGTCGGGTTCCCGGGTGAAACGGAGGCGGACTTCGCCGCGACCCTCGAGCTCGTCGAGCGCGCCAGGTTCTCGGCGCTCTTCGCCTTCCGTTACTCGCCACGACCCGGAACGGCAGCGCTCCGGCTGCCCGATCCGCCGGTCGCCGCCGAAGTCGCCGAGGAGCGCCTGCAGCGCCTTCTGGCCCTGCAGAATCGCATCCAGAGCGAGATCAACGAAGGGCTGGTGCGACGCCAGCTGGAGATTCTGGTCACCGGCCCGAGCAAGCACCCCGGAATGCTGCAAGGCAGGACGAGCTGTCATCGCATCGTGCACTTTCCCGCCGGCTCCTCGGCCCCCCGCGCCGGCACCCTGCTCGACGTGCGCATCGAACGCGCGTTCGGACACAGTCTCCTCGGTTCCAGGCTCGCCACCGGGTAGGCGCGCGTTCGCTCGTCGAATCGCAACTTGACGGGCGGCCCCCGCCGCCGGACAATCCTCGTATGGAGGCCCGTGGCGCGCTCGACGCGGAGTGGATCGAGATGCAGGTCAAGGGGCTGATGATGGACCCCGGGCACGAGGTCCCGGTGGTGGTCCTGCGCTCGGTCGGCGGGCACCTGCTGCTGCCGATCTGGATCGGCCCGGTCGAGGCCAATGCCATCGCCATGGCGGTGGAGGGCATCCAGCCGCCGCGACCCATGACCCATGACCTCCTGCGCGGCGTCGTGATGGCGCTGGACGCGACGCTGGAGCGGGTGGAGATCTGGAACCTCCTCGAAGGGACCTTCCATGCTCGCCTCCGACTTCGCCAGGCGGGGCGTGTCGTCGATGTCGACTCCCGTCCGAGTGACGCGATCGCTCTCGCGCTGCGCCTCCAGGCTCCGGTCTGGGTCGCCCGTACGGTCCTCGAGAGCGCGATCTCCGCGGAGTCGGAAAGCGACGAGGACGAAGACGAGCGCGTTCGTCAGTGGCTCGAGAACGCGCGCCCGGAGGAGCTCGGCAAGTACAAGATGTAGCCCCGGTACGATTCTATAAGGCCTATTGTTTTCAACTAATTAAACCGAATGTCGGCGCGCCGACAGCGTCCTTGACCCGAATCGCGTCGTTGCGTACACTGCCGCCTCCATCATGATTCTGGCGATCACGAATCAGAAAGGCGGCGTCGGGAAGACCACGACCGCGATCAATCTCTCCGCGGCCCTGGCCTCGAAGGGATTACGGACGCTCCTGGTCGACCTGGACCCCCAAGCCAACAGCTCGATGTCGTTCCTCGACGTGCACGGACTCGAACGCTCGGTCTTCGACGTGCTCGCCGATCCCTCGGTCTCCATCGAGCAGATCATTCGACCTGCCGACAAGGTGCCGCAACTCGCCATCGCACCGTCGACGATCGCTCTCGCGAAGATCGATTCGAAACTCCTCGGCGAACTGGACAGTCACTTCCGGTTGAAGGACGCGCTGGCCCCGGTCCGCGGGGCTTACGACTACATCGTTCTCGATACGCCTCCGACGCTCGGCCTGATCACCGTCAACGCGCTGGTGGCGGCGACGCACGTTCTGATTCCGATCCAATCGAGCTACTTCGCTCTCGAAGGGACGGACGACCTGCTCGAGACGATCGACAAAGTCAAACAGCGGGCCAATCCGGAGCTGCAGATCCTCGGTGCCGTCATCACCCTGCATGACAAGCGCACGTTGTTGTCCCGTGACATCGTCGACCAGATCCACAAGGTCTTCGGCGACAAACTGTTCGAAACCATGATCACGAAGAGCGTGCGCCTCGAGGAGAGCCCCGCCTACAAGGAATCGATCTTCACCTTTGCGCCCCGATCGAGCGGGGCCTACGAGTACTACAAGCTCTCCGAGGAGGTGCTCAGCCGTGCCTGAGGCGAGTGCAAGCAAGAAGGGGCTCCCGCTGCGCGTCAAGATGCGGCACAGCGCCCACTTCGTCGACGAGCTCACCTCGCGTCACGAGACGCCGATCGGCCGTCTCCTGCCGCTCTCGTCGATTCAGCCCAACCCCGCGCAGCCACGGAGCGAAGTGGGGGAGTTGACCGACCTGGTCAGCTCGATTCGCGAGAAGGGGGTGCTCGAGCCGATCCTGGTTCGCCGGAGTCCCACAGCCGAGCCGGCTGGATCGGGGTTCGTGATCGTCGCCGGCGAACGCCGCTACCGCGCCGCACTCGAGGCCGGCCTGTTCGAGATTCCCGCGGTCGAGCTCGACGTCAGCGAGCAGGAGGCTCTGGAGATCGCCTTGATCGAGAACCTGCAACGCCGGGATCTGAACCCCTTCGAGGAGGCCGAGGGTTTTCGCGCGCTCGGCGAGCTCCACGGCTACAAGCAGGACGAGATCGCCCGGGCCGTCGGTCGCTCGCGCAGCTCGATTGCCGAGTCCATGACCCTCCTTGAAATCGTTCCCGAGCTGCGCGCCAGAGCCCTTGCGCTCGGCGTCGTGGCCAAGTCGGCTCTGCTCGAGATCGCCAAACTGCGGGATCCCGCTCGAATGGAGGAGGTGCTCGTGCGCGCGGCGCGGAGTCGCCTCAGCCGGGACGACCTCCGAGAACAGGCGCGCCAAGCCGCGGGTCGAGAGGGCACGGCGGGCCGTGGCAGGAGCGACCGCCGGAAGCCTTACTTGTTCAAGTTCCGCGCGCCGGATCGCTCCTTCCAGGTGCAGCTCAGCTTCCGCCAGTCCACAGTCGATCGCAGCGACCTGATTCGCGCGCTCGAGCAGATTCTGGACGAGATTCGAAGCAGCTCCGATTAGAACGACTAGAGTCGTGTCGTCGAAGGCGAGAGAGGAGCGCCATGCGAGGCCTTGGAGGCTCTCAGGCGGTCAGAAGTTTACATAATATATCTTATCAGACATTCCACGTGAGGCAGGGTGGCGCTCTTCTTCGTTCGGTACTCCTCGCCCGCCATCACCGGATGCGAACCTGCTTCGTCGCCTAGCTCGGGGTCCTCCAGATCGCAGCGAGCAGGTCGTCCTCGGCCAGCCGGACTTCGGTCAGGCTCGCTCCGGTCGGCAGAGCCGGCTGGATCTGCGAGGCGATCCAAGTCGCGAGGTTCTCGCTCGTCGGCACCTTCTTGCCCGGGTTGAACTCCGCGACGGCGTCGTTCAGGTGGCGATGGTCGAGGCGGTCCAGGATCCTCACCTTGACCAGCCGATCGAGCTCGGGCAGATCGATGCAGAAGCCGGTCTCCGGGTCGAGATCCCCCGTGACCGTGACCGTCACGCGGTAGTTGTGGCCGTGCCCGGGACCCTGAGCGCACTTGCCGAACACCCGGCGGTTCTTCTCCTCGGCCCAATCGGGGCGCCAGTAGTGATGGCTGGCCGCGAACTGGTAGGTCCTCTCCAGATAGACCGGCATCGGAAGGTTCCTCCTCTCGACGTCCTCTAACGTAGACGCTTCGCGGGCGAAACGCAAATCTCGCCGGCCGCGCCAATTCGACTTCTCCACTGCTTATCCGGCGGCTCCGGGTCGGGCACGCCCGGGCCCGTATAATCATCGCCTTCTATGGGCCGGATCGACCGCTATGTCGTCAAGGAGATCCTCGGGCCACTCGCTCTCGGGTTCCTGGTCTACACCTTCATCCTGCTCCTCCAGTTCCTCTTCAGCTCCGCCGAGATGATCATCCGGCGGGGCCTGCCGGTCCCGGTCGTCGGCCAGCTCGTCCTCTTCTCGTTACCCAACATCGTAGTGCTCACCATCCCCATGGCCCTGCTCCTCGGGGTGCTGGTCGGAGTCGGTCGCCTCGCCTCGGACAGCGAGCTCGTCGCCTTGCGCGCCAGCGGCGTGAGCATCTACCGCCTGGCCCGCCCGGTCCTCGCCTTGGCGGCCGTCCTGACCCTCTTCAACGGCCTCCTGATGCTCTACCTCCTGCCGCGCGGCAACCATGCGGTCTCTCGGCTCTACCTCGACATCCTCACCCGCACCGTGGGCCAGCAAGTCGAGCCGAGGGTCTTCTACAACGAGTGGCAAGGCAAAGTGCTCTACGTGTTCGAGACTTCCGAGCGCGGCGAGGATTGGCGGGGAGTCTTCCTCGCCGACGCCGTGCCGAGCGACCGCCAGGAGGTCATCAACGCGAAAACGGGCCGGCTCCAGGTCGAAGCGGACGGCGAAAGGGTGGTCCTGCAGCTCCAGGACGCCATCAAGCACACCTTCGACTTCCGCGCCCCGAAGCGCTACGAGACCAGCCGCCACCAGACCCTGCGCATCGTGCTGCGCGACCGGTTCCTCAGCACCGAGCGGGCCAAGCTCGTCCAGCGCAAGGGGCCGCGCGAGCTGGATCTCGGCGAGCTCCGTGCCCTGGCGCGCTCGGTCGACACCGACCCGGAGCAGCGCCGCCTGGCGCGGGTCGGGATCCAGAAGATGTTCGCCATCCCCGCCGCCTGCCTGGTCCTCGGGCTGCTCTCGCTCCCTCTCGCGTTCAACAACCGCCACGGCGGGCGCTCCTCGGGTTTCGCGCTGTCGATCGGGATCATCGTGGCGTACTACGTTCTGCTCTCGCAGGGCGAGGATGCCGCCCGACTGGGTCGGTTGAATCCCACGCTGGCGATGTGGCTGCCCAACCTGCTCTTTCTCGCGATCGGCGGAACCCTGATGGTGCTGCGGGATCGTGACCGTTCGCTCCTCCCCAGGCCGGCTGCCCGTTGGCTCTCCGCCCGGCTCGCCAGCCTGCGGCGGCGCCGCATCCCGCGACCGGCGGCCCCCGAGAGCACGGAGACCGCGACCCCTCCGACCTCGGGCAAGGAGCTCGCTCCGGTGCGGCGCCGCCGGGTCATCCTGCGCGTCCCGCGATTGCGTCTGCGCTTTCCCAACCTGGTCGACCGCTACGTTCTCAAGCAGTTCACCTCGGTCCTGGTGCTGGTCTGGCTCTCGGCGACGGCGCTCGGCGTGATCGCCGACCTCACCGCCAATATCGACGACATTCTCAAGAACAACCCGCCGGCCGGAGTGATCGCCCGGTACTACAAGTACATGGCGCTGCAGATGAGCTACGACATCGCGCCGATCGCCGTCCTGGTGACGACGCTGGTCACCTTCAGCCTGCTGTCGCGCACCAACGAGGTCACCGCCCTGCGCTCGCTCGGCATCAGCCTATTCCGGCTCTCCCTGCCGGCGATCGCCGGCGCAGCCGGCCTCGCGCTGCTCTGCACGATGGTCCAGCTCAGCGTCCTGCCGGCTTCCAACCAGAAGCTCGAGGAGGCGAACGATCGGATCAAGGGGCGTACCAAGCCTCGCGCCGCCCGGCGAGCCGATCAGCAGTGGCTGATCGGCGAGGGCCGCTTCATCTACAACTACCTCAGCTTCGAGCCCCGGAACCGCTCGTTCCAACGCCTGCAGGTGTTCTCCTTCGACGACCGGCACGAGCTCACGGGGCGCCTCTACGCCGCGTCCGCGCGGCATGGCGCCCGCGGCTGGGAAGTCGCCGAAGGGTGGGCGCGGAGCTTCGCCGGCATCTCCGAGACGAGCTTCCGCGCCTTCGCCGCGCCGGTCGCGATCGATCTCGACGAATCGCCGAGCTACTTCGAGGCCGAGGTCCGGAAGCCGAGCGAGATGGGATTCGTCGAGCTGCGCGACTACGTGCACGAGGTGCGCGACAGCGGCCAACCCGCGCCGCGCCTCGAGGTCGCGCTGCAGAATCGGATCGCCTTCCCGTTCGCCTCGCTGGTCATGTCACTGGTGGCCCTCCCCTTCGCTTTCCGCTTGGAGCGACGCGGGGCGCTCTATGGACTGGGAGTGGCCGTCGCCTTGGGAATCGTCTTCATGGCGGTCTTCGCCTTCTTCCGCACCCTGGGTGAGGTCGGCTCGTTTCCGGCCATCGTCGCCGTCTGGAGCCCCAGCGTGATCTTCAGCCTGCTCTCGGCCTATCTGTTCCTCGGCGTGCGCAGCTGACGGCCCGAGCCGCGCGCTCCCCCGCCGGCAGCTTCAGGTCTGTCGCAGCAGCGCCTTCGCCCGCTCGCACCGCTGCCGGAAGAAAGCCCCGAGCTCCTCGGCGGTGAGGCAGTTGATCACCTGGCCGGGCGTCGCCAGCGCCTTGCGCGCGATACCGACCCCGAAGCCGACGTCGGACAGCCCCTGTGGCGAGTGCGCGTCGGGATTGAGCGCCGTTCGGCAGCCCCGCGACAGCCAGCCACGGAGCGGCCGCCAGTCGAGGTCGAGGCGGAGAGGATTCGAATTCAGCTCGACCACGACCTGGTTGGCGGCCGCCGCGTCGAGCACGGCCTCGAGATCGAGCGCGTAGGGCTCGCGCATCAGCAGGAGACGTCCCGTCGGGTGCCCGAGGAAGGTGACGCACGGGTGGCCGGCCGCCCGGACCAGCCGGGCGGTCATCGCCTCGCGGGTCAGGCCGAATCGGCTGTGCACCGAAGCGACCACGAAATCGAAGTCGAGCAGGAGCTCGTCGGGGAAATCCAGCGAGCCGTCGGCCAGGATGTCCACCTCGGTTCCCTTGAACAAGCGAGGCACCCGTCCGCCCGCATTCCACGCGTCGATCGCCTGCCATTGCTCGCGCACCCTCTCCGCGGAGAGACCGCCGGCATAGGCGGCGCTGCGCGAGTGGTCGGCGATGCCCAGGTACTGCCACCCGAGAGCCGCAGCGGCTTCGGCCATGGCGTCGAGGGAAGCGATGCCGTCGCTCCAGTCGGTGTGGACGTGCAGTGCTCCCCGGACATCCGACCACTCGACCAGGAGCGGCAGATCCCCGCCTTCGGCGAGCGCGATCTCGCCCATCCCTTCGCGCGCCTCCGGAGGGACGTAAGAGAGTCCCAGGCGCCGGTAGATGGCCGCTTCGGAGTCGGTCTTGCCGAGTCGCCGCGTGCCGGCGAAGAGGCCGTATTCGTTGAGCGTCCAGCCCCGCTCCTTGGCCCGCCCCCGAAGCTCGACGTTGTGCTCCTTGCTACCCGTGAAGTGCAGCAGCGCGGCGGCGAACTCCTGCGCCTCGACCATGCGCAGGTCGGCGCGATAGCCGCTGGTCAGCCGCACCGCCGCCTTGGTCGTCCCCTGCTCGATCACCTCCTCGACGGCGGGAGCCGCGGTGAGGTGCGCCACCAGACCTGCCCGGTCGCCTTCGGGAATCTCGGCCAGCAGGTCGATGTCGCCGATCGTCTCCCGCGCGCGCCGCAGACTCCCTGCGATCTCGAGTCGCGCCACCGAGGGGTGAGCCGAGAGGTAGGCCGCGAGCTCGATCGCGACGGCGCGCGCCTCGGGGAACAGATGCCGCTCGCGGAACTTCTCCAGGCGCGCGAGGCCGGCGAGGAGCTTCTCGGCGCTCTTCTCGCCGAAGCCGGGCAGCCCAGCCACCCGGCCGTCCCGGCAGGCGCGCTCCAGCGCCGCCGGCGAGTCGACGCCGAACGCCGCGATGAGCTGCCGCAGGCGCTTCGGGCCGAGGCCCGGCACCCGCAGGAGATCGAGAACACCCTTGGCGTAGATCCCCTTCAGGGAGTCGTGCAGGCTCAGTCGGCCGGTCTGCACGATTTCGGCGATGGCGCTCACCAGACCAGGGCCGATGCCGCGCACCTCGCCGAGACGGCCCTGCTCCAACAGCTCCTGGGGATCCTCGGCGAGACCCTCGATCGCACGCGCGCCGTTGCTGTACGCCCGGCTGCGGAACGGATTCTCGCCCTGCAGCTCGAGGAGGTCGCCGGTCTCGCGCAGCAGGGCCGCGATCGCCGACCGGTCGATGCCGGGCGCCGGCGAGCTCACGATCCCGGGCTCAGCCGGCCAGGGCCGGGATCTCGCCGCGCAGCCCGGCGGCGCTGCGCAGCTCGGCGGCGCGCTCGACCGTCTCCCAGGTGAAGCCGGGCTCTTCGCGGCCGAAGTGCCCGTAGGCGGCCGTCTGGCGATAGATCGGCCGACGCAGGTCGAGGTACTCGATGATCTCGCGTGGGGTCAGTCCGAAACTGTCCCGCACCAGGCGCTCCAAGGTCGCCTCGGGAACGACGCCGGTCGCGAAGGTGTCGACGCGCACCGAAACCGGCTCCGAGATGCCGATCGCATAGGCGAGCTGCACTTCGGCGCGCTCGGCGAGACCGGCTGCGACCAGCGACTTGGCCACGTGACGGGCCATGTAGCAGGCCGAACGATCCACCTTCGTCGGGTCCTTGCCCGAGAAGGCGCCACCGCCATGACGGCCGTAGCCGCCATAGGTGTCGACGATGATCTTCCGTCCGGTGAGCCCGGCGTCCCCGTGCGGGCCCCCGATGACGAAGCTCCCGGTCGGATTGACGTGGAAGATGGTGCGCGAGTCGATCCACTCCGAGCTCACCACCGGACGGATGATTCGTTCGATGACCTCCCGGCGGATCTCGGCCTGCTCCAGGTCGGGAGCATGCTGAGTGGACAGCACCACCGTGTGCACGCGCAGCGGACGCCCCTCCGCGTACTCGACGGTGACCTGGCTCTTGCCGTCGGGACGCAGCCAGTCGACCTCCTGGGCGCGGCGCGCCTCCGCGAGGCGGCGGGTCAGCCCGTGCGCCAGCATGATCGGCAGAGGCATGAGCTGTGGAGTCTCGCGACAGGCGAACCCGAACATCAGTCCCTGGTCTCCCGCTCCTCCCGTGTCGACGCCCATGGCGATGTCGGGCGACTGCTTGCCCACGGCGGTGATCACCGCGCTGCCGTCGGCGTCGAAGCCGAGCCCGCGCTGGGTGTAGCCGATCTCGCGCACCGTGTCCCGGGCAATGCGGGTGAAGTCGATGCTCGCGGTGGTGGTGATCTCTCCGGCGAGCATGACCAGGCCGGTGGTCACCAGGGTCTCACAAGCCACCCGCCCGTGCGGATCCTGGCTGAGGACCGCGTCCAGCACGGCATCGGAGATTTGGTCGCAGACCTTGTCGGGATGGCCTTCGGTGACCGACTCGGAAGTGAACAGATTGGCGTCGCGAGAGCTCATGAGTTCCTCGTCACGGCCAGCCGGCCGGTTGATCCGCGCATGGTATCAGACGCGGTCAGCGCCTGCTGCCGCCGTGGCTCTCGAGAATGCCGAAGAACTTGGTGGAGAGCGCGTGGACCGTGGCCGCGGCGATCGCGCTGCGACGGGTCTCCAGCCCCCCGCTGAGCGAGCTCAGGATGCCGCCGCTGCGCCGGGTCCCCGGCAACGACGAGGGCACCTGGTCGGCCGCCAGGCCATCGACCAGGTGCGACGGCAGTTGCAGCGACCCGCTCGACCCGAAGGTCTCTCCTCCGACGCCCCGCAACACCACCCAACTGCGCACGAAGAAATGGATCTTGCCCTCTACCTCCAGCGAGTGCAGGCCCCCCTCGGCCGCGAGGTAGAAGTGGTAGACGCCGGGGAGCCTCTCTTCGAGCTCGCGGGCCGCGCGCCGTGCCCGGTCGATCGCCTCCTCGTCGGAGAGGGAGAGCCCCCAGGCCCGCGCTTCGCCCTCCTGCGGCACGACCGCCACCGGCATCGACCGCCCGAGACCGTCCTGGAAGAAGCGGCGAAAGGCCTCCCGCACGCCCAGCAACGTCTCCGCGCCCCCGCCGGCGACGCAGACTTCGATGCCGCGTTGGAATTGTCCGAGGAACTGCCTAAGATGCTGCGCCATGATCGTCAGCCCGCGCAACGAGACGATCAAGACTATTCGCCGCCTGCGGCGAAGTAAAGGCTCGCACGCCCTGCTCGAGGGCCCGAACCTGGTCGGCGAGGCACTCGCTCTCGGCTTGCCGCTCGGCAGCGTCCTGGTCACCCCCGACTTCCTGGCGCGCCCCGCGGGCCAGGCGCTCGCCGACCGCCTCGATCGGCCGCCCCTCCTGGTCGCCGCCGAGGTGCTCGACGGGCTCAGCGAAGCCGACTCGCCGCGCGGCATCCTGGCGGTCGCCGATCTCCCCCGCTCCGGCGTCGAGGCGCTCGCGGGAACGGCGCCGGGAGTCTGGCTCTACCTGGACACGGTGCAGGACCCCGGCAACGTGGGAGCGCTCGCCCGCGTCGCCGAGGGGCTGGGTGCGACCGGCCTGCTGCTCTCGCCGGGTTGCGCCGACGTCAATCACCCGCGCGCCCTGCGCGCCTCCGCGGGGAGCCTCCTCCGCCTGCCGGTGGCGGTTTCGGCGCGGCCGGTGGAGATCGACCGCGCCCTCGGCCGGCCCCGCGCCCTCTGCTGGGTCGGACTGGAGGCGCACGGCGCGAGCCTCGCCCTGGAGGACCTCGTGGCGGCTCCGCCGCTCGTCGTCGCGCTGGGATCGGAAGGCGGTGGGCTCGGCCCGGAGACGCGCGCCCGCCTCGACCTCGCGGTGACCATTCCGCTGGCCGGACGGCTCGAGTCGTTGAACGTGGCGGTGGCCGCGGCGCTCGTGCTGCACGAGCTCCGGCGCCGCGGTCCCGGACCGGTCAGCCCTCGCGCAGCGCCTTGAGCAGCGCGGGAACGACTTCGTGCAGGTCGCCGACGATGCCGTAGCTGGCGACCTTGAAGATCGGCGCGCCGGCGTCCTTGTTGACCGCCGCGATGCAGGTCGAGCCCTTCATTCCCACCAGGTGCTGGATGGCGCCCGAGATCCCCAGCGCGAGATACAGCTTCGGCGCGACGGTCTGGCCGCTCGAACCGATCTGGCGCTCGCGCGGCAACCAACCGTTGTCGATCACCGGCCGGCTCGCCCCCAGCTCGGCGCGCAGCTCCTTGGCCAGCTCTTGCGCCGGACCGAGCTTGTCGGCGCCGCCGACGCCGCGACCCACGGCCACGATGATCTCCGCCTTGGTGAGATCGACCTCGCCGCCCCCCGCCTGAACCACCCCCAGGATCTCGCGCCCGGTCGCGATCGTCGCGAGCTCCGCCGTGAGCGGCCGCACCGGAGCCGAGCCGGCGCGGCGAGCGTCCGCCGAGAACGCGCCGGCCTGCAGCGAGACGATCACGGTCCCGCTCCCGCGAAGGCGGACGCTGGCCTGCAGCTTGCCCTCGAGGATGGGACGCTTCCAGACCAGCCCACCCGCCCCGTCCGCCGCGAAGGAGATCGCCTCGGGGAGCAGCGCCGCGCCGGTCGCCTGCGCGAGGCGGGCGCCGTACTCGACCGACTGATAGGTATGGGGCAGCAGGACGAAATCCGGAGCCTCGGCCGCCATCGCCCCGGCGAGCACCGAGACGTAGCCGCCCGGGGTGTACTGCGCGAGCGCGCTGTGATCCACCAGGCGGACGGCGGCGAGATCGTGAGCGGCGACCTCGCTCCCGAGCGTCGCGACGTCATGACCGAGCAGCACGGCCTCCGCGCTGCCCCCCAACGTCGCGGCGAGCTCCTGCGCCGCGGCGATGCACTCCCAGGAACCGCGATGCAGCTTGCCGTCGCGGTGTTGCAGGACCGCCCAGATCTTCGCCATCAGATCACCCTCGCTTCGTTGCGCAACTTGTCGATCAGCGCCTTGGCCGCGGTGACGGCGTCACCACCGAGGATCTGCGCGCTCCCGGCGGCCTCCGGGAACGCCACCGCGATCGTCTCGAGCCGGGAGGCGGCCCTTCCCACCGCGTCCTCCGCGAATCCGAGATCGGCCGGCGAGACCTCCTCGATCTCCTTCTTCTTCGCCGCCATGATGCCCTTGAGCGAGGCGTAGCGCGGATGGTTGAGACCCGCCTGGATCTCGAGCACCGCCGGCAGGCGCAGGCGAAAGACCTCGTTCATGCCGCTCTCCATCTCGCGGGTGACCTTGAGGGTCCCCTCGGCCTCGAGCTCGACGCCCATCACCAGCCAGGCGTGCGGCCAGTCCAGGTGCCCGGCGATCACCGTGCCGGTCGCTCCGAATCCCAGGTCGTCCGACTGCGAGCCGGTCAGCACCAGATCGCACCGCTCGCGCGCGATCGCCGCGGCGAGCGCCTTGCCGGTCGCCATGGCATCGCCGCCCGAGAACGCCTCGTGGCGCAGGTGGACCGCGCGCAGGGCACCGAGCGCCAGCGCCTTGCGCAGCGCCTCGCGGACCCGTTCTGGCCCGAGGCTGATCGCCACCACCTCCCCGCCGGTCTTCTCGGCGATCCGCAGCGCCTCTTCGAGCGCGTATTCGTCACTTTCGTTGATCACGAACTGCAGGTCGTCCTCCTCGATCCAGCGCCCGTCGCTCGCCACCTTGAGGCGGGCTTCGGTGTCGGGGACCTGCTTGATGCAGACTGCGATCTTCATGCTTCGCTCCTCCTCGCGGGTGGTCTCGCCCGTGAAAGCTTATCCGCAGCGGCTCGCCGTTCCAACGATCCAACCGCCGGTCCGGGCGTCGACCGCGGCTTCGCGCCGTGGACAGTTTTCGCCGCAGCGTGCTAGGTTTTCGCGATCGGCTCCTCATGACCACCCTACCCCTGGCTCCGTCCGCCCTCCTCGCTCAGACGCTTCCCGGCGGCGAGGGGATTCTCGCCGCGTTCTCGCGCTCCGGGCCGATGGCCCAGGCCGTCCTCGGCCTGCTCCTGCTCTTCTCCATCGGCTCGTGGGCGATCCTCGTCTGGAAGCTGCTCCACTTGCGGCGCGCGACGGCGCACAGCCACAAGTTCCTCGAGATCTTCCGCGGCAGCAAGCGATTCAGCGAAGTGAGCGCGGCCACCGCCAAGGTCTCGGCCTCGCCGCTGGTCGGCATCTTCCAGGCCGGGTACGCCGAGATCGACCATCAGATCCGCGCCCAGCCGGAAGAGGCGGCGCCACGCGGGCAGTTCCGCATCCGTTCGCTCACCGCGGTCGAGCGGACCCTGCGCCGGGCGCTGACCGGTGAGCTGCGCGGGCTGACTCGCGGTGCCCAGTTCCTCGGCACGACCGCCGCGGTCACTCCGTTCATCGGCCTCTTCGGCACCGTCTGGGGGATCATGCGGGCCTTCGAGGACATCGGTCGGACCGGGTCGACCTCGCTCGTCGCGGTGGCGCCCGGCATCGCCGAAGCGCTGATCAACACGGCAGCCGGCCTGGGCGCCGCCATCCCGGCGCTCATCGGATACAACTATCTCGGCGGGCGGTTCAAGCACCTGCGCCAGCAGATGGACGACTTCGCCCTGGAGTTCATGAATCTCACCGAGCGGAACTTCACCTGATGGCGCTGCACGCCGCGCAGATCGAGGAAGACGAGCCGATCCTCGCCGAGATCAACATCACGCCGTTGGTCGACGTCATGCTCGTGCTGCTCATCATCTTCATGATCACCGCCCCGATGCTGCATCACGGCATCGAGGTCGCGCTTCCGAAGTCCGACGCTCCAGCGCTCCCCTTCCGCAACGAGGACCCGGTCGTGCTCTCGATCAACCGCGCCGGCATGATCTACCTCAAGGACCGCCCGATCCACCCGACCAAGCTGGTGGAGGTCGTGACCCCGTTGCTGCGCGGCCGCTCCGAAGAGACGGTGTTCCTCAAGGGGGACCGCGACGTGCCTTACGGGAAGATCATGGAGATCCTCGACACCCTCAATCGCGGCGGCATCGCGAAGGTCGGCATGGTCACCGAGCGTCCGGAGCCGTCCCGCCGCTGACGATGGGGTACCCCGTCACCGCCGTTCTGGAACGCCGGCTGGCGGAAACCGCCCGAGTGGCCCGCCTCGGCCGCTGTCTCGCCGTGGCCCTCTCCGCTCACCTCCTCTTCGCCGCGGCGGCGCTCTGGCTGCCCAGCCTCCGCCGCAACGCGAAACCTCCGGTGCAGTACGTTGCCATCCAAATCGTCCCGGCCGCCAAGCTCGGCGTCGAGCGGCCCCGTCCGCCGCAAGCCGAGAAGGAGCGAGCCAAGGCGCCCGAGCCGACGCCGAAGGCGCCGGTTCTCCCCGAGCCCAAGAAGTCCAAACCGGTCGCCGCGCCCGAGCCGGCCAAACCGCGGGACGAGCCCGCTCCCGCGAAGCCCGAGCCCGCCCCGGCTGAACCGGAGGCCGAGGGCTCGCCCCTCGGCGCCGCGGCGGGACTCGCCCTCGGGGCGGCGATCGCCGGCCTCGAGAACCCCGATTTCACCTACGGCTACTACGTCGATCAGATGCTCGGGCTCCTCCAGCGCAACTGGGTCCGCCCCTTGATCGGCTCCGGAGTCGAGGCCACCGTGTACTATCGGATCCAGCGCGACGGACGGATCACCGATCTGGCGATCGCGAAGTCCTCGGGAATCAACTCGTTCGACCTCGCGGCGCTGCGCGCCGTGCAGTCTTCGTCCCCGCTGCCGCCCCTGCCCCGGGCCTATCGCCACGGCTATCTCGGGGTGACCTTGGTCTTTCGCTAGAGGAAAGAGAAACCATGCGAATCTGGAGATCGATCGCCGCCCTGGCCGCCAGCGCCGCCTTCGTCGCGATCGCCCTGCACGCTTCACCGGCCCAGCAGGCGCCCCCCGCCGTCCCGGCGACGGCTCCGGCGGGCACGACTCCGGCGGCGCAGGCCCAGGAGATCGTCCTCTACATGCCGGACGGATCGGTCCGTTCGCAGATCGTCCTCGCGTTCCCCCCGCCCGCCGGCATCGCCACCCTTCCGGCGCCGGCGCAGGCTGCGGCGCGCCAGATGGAGGAGACGCTCCGCCGGGACCTCGAGCATGCCGGCATCTTCCGCTTCCTCGCTCCCGAGGAGCTGGCGGTGCTCTCGTTCACCGGCGATGCCAGCCACGACAACGAGCAGTACCGCTCGGTCGGGGCCGAGATGCTGCTCGCCTCCGAAGTGAAGTCGGAGGGTGAACGGATCGTCCTCGAAGGCCGCCTGATCTACCTCGCGAACGGGGAAGCGATCGTCGGCAAGCGCTATCGCGGAACCTACGACCTGGCGCGGCGCATCGCCCACACCTTCTCGGACGAGATCGTGCTCTTCCTCACCTCGAAGCGTGGCGTGGCACTCACCTCGATCGCCTTCTACTCCGACCGCGACGGCGAGAAGGAGATCTACCTGATGGACTACGACGGCTACGATCAGCGGCGGATCACCGGTCACCGTTCGATCTCGATGAGCCCGGTCTGGAGCTCCACCGGGGATGCCGTCGCCTACGTGTCCTTCTTCGCCGGCAACGGCCCCGCGATCTACCTCGCGGATGTCGCCAGCGGCCGGAAGGCGCCGGTGGTGACCAGCGGGTCGCTCAACAGCTCGCCGTCCTTCTCCCCGGACGGCCGCAAGATCGTCTTCGCGCGCGGGCTGGGCGCCAACATCGAGATCTTCACCGCCCGCCGGGACGGTTCCGAGCTCAAGCGCCTGACCAACTCCCCCGGCATCGACACCAATCCGGCCTGGAGCCCGAGCGGCAACGAGATCGCCTTCACCTCCAGCCGCTCCGGGTCCCCGCAGCTCTACATCATGGACGCCGAGGGGGCCAATCTCCGGCGCGTGACCTTCGAGGGGGACTACAACGAAGGCGCCTCCTGGAGCCCCGACGGCACCCGGCTGGCCTACGCCACGCGGGTCGGTCAGAACCGCTTCGACCTCGCCCTGCTCGACCTGGTCACCCTCGCGGCCCAGCGGCTGACCGACAGCAGCGGCAGCAACGAGAGCCCGTCGTTCTCGCCGGACGGCCGGCGACTCGCCTTCACTTCGACCCGCTCCGGAGGCGTCCAGATCTTCACCATGGAGCCGCGCTACGGCTCCACCGCCGAGCAGCTGACCCGGGAGGGGAACAACTTCGCTCCCGACTGGTCCGGCTACCTGCCCTGACCGGCCGAATCGGGTTGTTGCCCGGCACTGAGTTTGCTAGATTGCGCTTGGCGAGGTTTGGCCCTGACTACTCTTGAGGACAAGGAGAGCGCGATGAGTTACCCCCGTCTTCGCTTGTGGAGCGTTCTGGCTCTCACCCTGGTGGTCGTCGTCGGATGCACGAAGAAGGCCCCGCAGACGCAGCCGGAGGTCAGCGCGAATCCCGTCGTCACTCCCGCTCCTCCGACCGACGTCAACTCGAACCCGCGTCCCGCGGTGAGCGACCAGCTCGGCAACGATCCGTTGAAGGACCCCGATCTCGCCAAGCTCAACCGCTACGTCTGGGACAACGGCCTGCTGGGCGACGTCTACTTCGACTTCGACAAGAGCGACCTGCGCGAGGACGCGCGCGAGCGTCTGGCGCGCAACGCCGAGTGGCTGCGCTCGCACCCCGAGTTCGAGGTCACGCTCGAGGGTCATTGTGACGAGCGCGGAACCAACGAGTACAACCTCGCGCTCGGCGAGCGCCGTGCCGCGGCGGCTCGCGACTACATCGTCTCGCTCGGCGTGCCGGCCAATCGCCTGCGCACGATCACCTACGGCGAGGAGCGCCCGCAGTGCACCGCGAGCGACGAGAGCTGCTGGGCGAAGAACCGGCGCGCCCACTTCCTGGTGAGCGGACGCCTCAACGTCGGCTGAGCCTTCTGATGGCGTCGCGCTGCCTCGCAATCTCCTGCCTCGCCGCCGCCGGCCTCCTGGCCGGCGGCTGTGTTTCGAGCACCGACATCGACGCGCTGAACAGCCGGATCGCCGAGCTGCAGCGCCAGGTCGCCCAGCTGCAGCAACAGGGATCGAGCAAGCAGGAGGTCGCCAATCTCGAAGCGACCATCCAACGGCAGACCGACTCGCTCCTCAAGGCCGAGGCGGACATGCGACTGGACGTCGGGAGCCTCTCCGGCCAGATCAGCGAGCTGCAGGACAAGCTGGAGGACACCAACTACCGGCTGTCGCAGCTCTCGCAGCAGATCGCCGCCACCAATCAGGATCTCAAGGCGGCCCGCAGCGTGGCTCCGGCGCCGGGAACCGAAGCGGGTGCGGCCGCTCCGGCTTCGGATCCGGAGGCGCTCTACCAGACCTCCTACAGCGACTATCTGCGCGGCAACTACGATCTGGCGATGGTGGGCTTCCGCCAGTACCTGGAGACCTTTCCCGAGACCGATCTCGCCGACAATGCGACCTACTGGATCGGCGAGTGCTTCTATCGCCAGCAGAAGTTCTCCGAGGCGATCGGCGAGTACGACAGGGTCCTCAAGCAGTACGCCCGGAGCGACAAGACGGCGAGCGCCCAGCTCAAGAAGGGCTTCGCCCTGCTCGAGCTCGGCCAGCGCAAGGACGGCGTGGCTCAGCTCCAGGGAGTGGTCAAGACCTACCCCTCGTCCGACGAAGCGAACCTGGCGAAGCAGCGTCTGCAGAGCCTCGGCGTTGATGCCAGCGGGCGAAAATAGTAGAGTGCATCGCTCGCCTGCGAGGGCGGCTCCCGAAGAAAGGATCGTTGCACATGGCGAATACCAAGTCGGCCAAGAAGCGCGCCGCGAAATCGCAGCTCCAGCGCGCCAAGAACCGTACCGTGCGATCGGCGATGCGCACCGCCGTCAAGAAGCTGCGCAAGGCCGCCGAGGCGGGCGACGGCGCAGCCGTCAAGGCGCTGCTTCCCGCGGCCATGAAGGTGGTGGATTCGACGGCCCAGAAGGGCATCATCCACAAGAACACGGCCGCCCGGACGAAATCGCGCCTCGCGGCGGCAGCGCGCAAGGCTCAGTAGGAGCTCAGAATCCTTCCAACAGGTCGGTGACCAGCGTCTCGGCGAAGTCCCGGGCCGTGGACTCGATCGCCGGCGTCTCGCGGTCCTGATAGCCCAGCTCCGAAGGCTGCACCTCGTAGCTCGAACGGAACAGGTATCCCTCGTTGGCGTAGAGCACGCGTTCGGGTGAGAGCTGTTTCAGCTCCACCTTGACCACGATGGAGATCTCGTACTCCGTCGCCCGGCCCTCGCTGTCGAAACTCACCGGATTGAGCGTGAAGGTCAGCACCGAACCCGACAGCCGGGCGTCGGCCCCGGCCTCGGCGCTCAGGACCTCGAAGCGGTGCCGCGTGACCAGCTCGCTGGCCAGGGCGCGAGTCAGGATCTGATCGACCTGGGATCGCTGCGTGGTGTTCACGAGCGGGCTCAGGTAGACCTTCTGGACCTCCGGGGGGAGGGTCGAGCCGCGACCCACCAGCGCGTAGCCGCAACCCAGGAGCCCGAGGAGCGCCGAGGCGCCCGCGACGAAACGAAGCGCTCGCATCATGCCTCCGCGACCCGGCGAGTCACCAGGTTGACCAGTCGTCCGGGAACCAGGACGAGCTTCTGCACGTCTCTTCCGGCGAGATGCTCGCGCACTTTCGGGCTTTCGAGCACCGCTGCCCGCACCTCCCGCTCTCCCCAGGCAGCGTCGACCTCGATCCGGTCGCGCAACTTGCCGTCCACCTGCACCACCAGCAACAAGCGGTCCCTGCGGAGCTTGGCGGCGTCGGCTTCCGGCCAGTCCGAGTCGAGCAGCGAATCGGTGTGGCCGCGCCTCTCCCAGATCTCCTCCGAGACGTGCGGCGCGATCGGATGCAGCAGCTGAACGAGCGTCTCGAGCGTCGCTTGGCAGCGGACTTTGGAGGCCGTCTGCTCCTCCACGGCACGCGTCAGGGCGTTGAGCAGCTCCATCAGCGCCGCCACCGCGGTGTTGAACTTGAAGCGCTCGAAGTCGCGCGTCACCCGTTGGATGGTGACGTGCCGGACGCGCTCCAGCTCCTCGTCCGCGGGCGCTGTCGGTGGTGCCTCGTCGACCCGCTCGGCGATCCGCCAGACGCGCTGCAGGAAGCGGTAGGCGCCGGCCAGGGCCTCGTCGCTCCACTCCACCTCGTCCTCGGGCGGCCCCAGGAAGAGCGTGTAGACACGCTCGGTGTCGGCTCCCATCTGCTCGATGATGTCGTCCGGCGAAACCGTGTTGCCCTTCGACTTCGACATCTTCTCGATCCGCCCCGTTTTCTCGGCGAAGCGGGTGATCATTCCCTGATTGAAGAGATTCGCGAACGGCTCTTCGAAACTCAACCAGCCGAAGTCGTGGAGCACGCGACAGACGAAACGCGCGTAGAGCAGGTGCAGGATCGCGTGCTCGATGCCACCGATGTACTGGTCGACCGGCGCCCATCGTCCCGCGAGCTCGGAATCGAAGATCCGGCTCCCGTCGCGCGCCGAGAGGTAGCGCAAGTAGTACCAGGAGCTGTCGACGAAGGTGTCCATGGTGTCCGTCTCGCGGCGCGCCGGCGCGCCACAGCGCGGACAGACGGTATCGACGAAATGCGTCGCCCGGGTCAGCGGATTGCCTTCTCGGCCGGTGAACTCGACGTCGTACGGCAACTCGACCGGAAGCGCGCTGTCGGGCACCGGCACGATGCCGCATTGGGCGCAGTAGACCACCGGAATCGGCGTGCCCCAGTAGCGTTGCCGTGAGATCAACCAGTCGCGCAGGCGGTACGAGACCTTGGCCCGGCCGTGGCCCGAGCTCTCCAGCCAGGCGATGAAGCGCGCCACGGTCTCGGGCTCCGCCGCCAGTCCGTCGAACTCTCCGCAACCCCGGATGTGGCCCTGGTCGGGGATCGCTTCGGTCATGGTCGCCGCATCCAGGTCGCGGTCGGTCGGATGGTAGACAAGGCGAACCGGCAGCCCGTGCGCACGCGCGAAATCGAGATCCCGCTGGTCGTGCGCCGGCACGCCCATGACCGAGCCCGTGCCGTAACCGGGGAGGACGTAGTTCGCCATCCAGATCGGGATCCGCTCGCCGGTCGCCGGGTTGACCGCATGGGCTCCCAGGGCGCGCCCCTCCTTCGGCGCGCCCTCCCCTTCCCGTTGAATGCGCGGCGTGTTGCGCACCCGCTCGACCCAGCTCTCGAGCGCCACCCGATCGGGGTGTCCGGCGAGCAGCGCGGGAACCAGCGGGTGCTCCGGTGCGAGCACCATGAAGGTCGCTCCGTGCACGGTGTCCGGTCGAGTGGTGAACACGGTCAGCGGCTCCGCCTGGCCGGGCACCGGGAAGTCGATCTCCGCGCCCTCGGACCGTCCGATCCAGTTGCGCTGCATCGTCTTGACCTTCTCGGGCCAGCCCGGCAGCTCGTCCAACCCGGCGAGCAGGCGGTCCGCGTAGTCGGTGATGCGGAAGAACCACTGCTCGAGATCCTTCTGCACCACGGCGGTGCCGCAGCGCTCGCAGCCCCCGTCGACCACCTGCTCGTTCGCCAGCACGGTGCGGCAGCTCGGGCACCAGTTGACCGGCGCCCGCTTCTTGTACGCCAGGCCCTTCTCGAGCATGCGCAGGAAGAGCCACTGATTCCAGCGGTAGTAGTCCGGCAGGCAGGAGGTCACCTCTTTCGACCAGTCGTAGAGGATCCCCCACTTGCGGAACTGCTTCTTCATGACCTTGATGTTGTCCAGCGTCCAGTCGCGCGGATGGACTCCCCGCTGGATCGCCGCATTCTCGGCCGGCAGGCCGAAGGCATCCCAGCCCATCGGGTTGAGGGCCCGCTTGCCCCGCATCCGCAGGTAGCGATAGAGGGCGTCGCCCAGGATGTAGTTTCGGCCGTGGCCGACGTGCAGGCGGTCCCCCGAGGGATAGGGGAACATCATCAGCATGTAGAACTTCTCGCGCGCGTTGCGCAGGTCCACCTCGGCGACGCGCTGGCGTTCCCAGCGGTCCTGCCACTTCGCTTCCACGGCTTTGTGGTCGTATGCGTTCATCGCTCGCTTCCACCCACCCCACGGCCTGCGGCGGGCGCGGTCCACGCCCGACGATCCTCCTGATTCGACCGCACTCGGACCCGGAACAGCGGGGTCGTGGCGAGGACCTCCCGATCCTCGAGCCGATCGACGTGACTGAGCAACAAGGCGTGCCCGGGTTCGCCCCCCTCCACGGTGTCCCCGGCGAGCCGCAGGTAGGTCGCCGGCACGAAGTGATGGCTGGCGTGCGGGTCCGCGAAGACCCAGCCACGGTCGTCGTAGAGCACTTCGACCCAACGGTGATAGCCCGACCGCGCTCCGCCCGGCTGGTCTTCCACGATGTATCCCGCCACTTCGCGGGCCGGGATCCCCACCGAGGTCAGCAGTCCCACGGTGAGTCCGGCGATCCCGGTGCAGTAACCGCTGCGGCGCTTCAGGACGGTCGCCGCGTCCTGCGGCGCTCCGCGATCGAGGTCGTAGCGCACGTTCGCGGCGACCCAGCCGAGGAGACGGCTGACCGCCTCGTAGCGACTCTTGGCACCCGCGGTCACCGAGCGGGCGAGGAAAGCCACGCTGCCGCTGCGAGACGGGGCTGGAGTGGTGAATCCCTGCCGGCTGCCGAGGCCGCTCAGCTGCACCTCGACGTGCGCCACCCCGTCCGCGACGGTGAGCCGGTAGCCCTGGTTGGCATAGTCGGCCACCCGCACCCCGGCCGGAATCAACAAAGTGGCTTCGTCGGTTCCCGAAGTGAGCGTGGTCGCCGCGGACGCGACGCTCGCCGCGCAGGCCAACGCCGCCAGGAACCCTCGGATCGCACGCTTCACTCGCGGCTCCCGGGCAGGGGATGGCTGCGCATCAAGCCGTCCAGCAGGCCGTTGACGAAGCGTCCGGACTGCTCCGAGCCGAACCGCTTGGCGAGCTCGACCGCTTCGTCGACCACCACGAGCTTGGGGACGTCGGCCTCGTAGAGCATCTCGTAGACCGAGAGGCGCAGGATGTTGCGATCGACCGAGGGCATACGCTCCAACCGCCAGTGCTCCGCCTGAGTGCGGATCAGCGCGTCGATCTCCGCCAGGTGCGCGTGCACTCCTTCGGCCAGACGGCGCGAGTAGGCGAAGGCGTCCCGCAGCTCCTCGGCCGCGGGGCTCGGAGGGACGGCCTCAGGGTCCTCCGAGGCGAGCTGACGCGCGTACTCCTCGGGATCGAAGGCACCGATCACGACGGGCAGTGGACTGTCTCCCAGATCCCCCTGGAAGAGCATCTGCATCGCCATTTCCCGAGCCATGCGCCGCTTGCCCACCGGACCGTCCTTGCGTCAAAGAGCCCTCGCCCGACCTTCACCCGCCGAGCCGGGCGATCAATTCGGCCATCTCGAGCGCCGCCAACGCGGCCTCTTCTCCCTTGTTGCCGTGGACCCCGCCGGCTCGCGCCAGCGCCTGCTCCATCGTCTCACAGGTCAGCACTCCGAACGTCACCGGGAGGCCGGTCGAACGCGCGACCTCGGCGACTCCCCGCGAGCACTCGGCGGAGATGACCTCGAAGTGGGCCGTCTCGCCGCGGACCACCGCGCCCAGAGCCACCAGCGCGTCGAAGCCTCCGGACCGGGCGAGCGCGGCGAGCCCCTGCGGGATCTCCCAGGCGCCAGGGACGCGCTCGACCCGGATGTCCTCCGGAGCGACCCCGTGCGCTTCCAGCGCGCGCCGCGCGCCGGCGACCAGGCGGTCGACGACCGCTTCGTTGAAGCGCGCCGCCACGATTCCGATGCGCCGTCCGGCAGCCTGCCAATCGCCCCTGGATCCGACCTCCCTGCTCACTCGTAACTCCTTTTGAATGCTCAGCCTAGATGTGCCGGTCAGGCCTGTCAACGCAGTCCGCCAGGGGCCGCGAGCGAGCGCAACCAGAGTCCCCATGCCGGAGCGAGCCAGGCCTTGAGCAGGAGATCGGTCAGCAGCCCGATTGCCGCGAGAGCGAGCAGCCGTCGACCGGCTGGCGTCGCCGCGGTCGTCCGTGGCCGCACGCTGAGCACGACACCGAGGGCGATGAAGGCGAGCACCCGCGCGACCGACCAGGGGAACCAAGCCTGCAGCACGCCGAGCCAAGGCTGGCCGCTCGCGGCGGCGAAGGACGCGACGAAGTAGTTCATGTAGGCGAGCAACAGCGCACCGAGCACCAGTCCGAGGTATCCGCGGCTGACCAGGACCAGCGCGACGAAGGCGGCGAGATGCAGGGCGTGCTGCGGCACGAAGCTCCGCCACTCTCCTTCGCGCCCGAGGCCGGTCTCGATCCAGGAGAACATCTCGTCCCGATAGGCGGCACCGTGGACGATACGGGCTCCGGCCGCCTCGGGCGCCACCTGCGACACGACGACGACCCCGGCGCTGAGCAAGACCGCCCAGGCGACGCCGCGCGTCATCGCCGACGCCAGGTCGCCCGCGTCGATCCGGCGGACGAATCCGCGGTAGACGAACAGGGGCGCCGCCAGGGCGAGCAGCCAGCCGCCACCGGGCAGCAGCGTGGCGAGCGCGATCAGCGGCGTCGCGAGGAGCCACGCGGTCTCGACGGCACCACGCTGCTCGCTCAGAGGTTGCCTCCGGGAGGCTGCAGCCGGATCTCCTCGACCGCGGCATCGCCGCTCGTCTCGAGCGCCCAGACGACCGCCTCCGCGATCCGCCGGGCGGGCAGCATCGTCGACCGGTTCCAGGTCCCCGGCACTTGGCCCCAGAGTGGACTGTCGGTCGCCCCCGGGACGATCGCCGTGAGGCGGATACCGGTACCGGCGAGCTCCTCGCGGAGCGCCTCGACCGCGCCCCGCAGCCCCCACTTCGAGGCGCAGTAGGCGCTCCATCCGTCGAAACCCCGCAGGGCGGCGACCGAGAGCAGCACGAAGAGGTGCCCGCTTCCGGCGGCCCGCAGGCGCGGCAGGCAGGCGCGAAGGAGATGCAGCGCCCCGAGGAGGTTGGTCTCCAGACTCTCGCGGAGGTCCGACTCCTCCAGGGTCTCGAGCCGTCCGACCCGCGCCACGCCCGCTGCCGGAACCACGATCTCGGGCGAGAAACCCCCTGCCACCGCCCGCGCCACCGCGGCCTCCACGGCTGCGGCCGAGCGCACGTCGCAGGCCAACGCCATGCCCTGGCCACCGGCCGCGGCGAGCGTTTCCTCGAGCGTCGAAGGGGTCCTACCCAGGAGCAGCAGCGGGTGACCGCGACGCGCCAGCTCGAGCGCGATCGCGCGCCCGATGCCCGAGCCCGCGCCGCTCACGACCGCTGGCCGCAGATCGCGCGGGCTCATCCGAGTTGGGCTGGGAGGAAGTGGTCGGGACGCCGGGATTTGAACCCGGGACCCCCTGAACCCCATTCAGGTACGC
>CAYZWR010000006.1:0-59896 GCA_964481735.1 uncultured Thermoanaerobaculia bacterium | reverse complement strand
TGCCCGGCATGACCCGGGTGGTGCAGGCGGCGGGGCGGCTCATCCGCTCGGCGGAGGATGCCGGGGTGATCGCGCTCTTCGACCGGCGCTTCCTCGACCGGCCCTATCGCGATCGCCTGCCGGCCGACTGGCTCGCCGACCAGGAGGCGGAGGGGCTCACCGGCGAGCCGGCGGAGGTCGCCCGCCGTTTCTTCGCGGCCCGCGCCGGCTCCCCCCGCTAGGGGGGCTTGGACGCTCCGGCTGCCCTCCCCGTAAGACTGGGTTGAAGAGAACGCCGCACGAGACGATCTCCGACGCTTCACCCCTCCTTCGAGCCCCGCCCGTGGCGGGGCCCTTTTTTTGCTCCGGCTCGGGGCCTCAGAGCCAGCGCCGGCGCTTGAACCAGAGCACCATGCCGGACCCGACCGCTGCCATCACCCCGAGCACCACGAAGTAGCCGTAGCGCGTCGCGAGCTCGGGCATGTGCTCGAAGTTCATCCCGTAGACCCCGGCGATGAACGTGAGCGGCAGCATGACCGCGGAGAAGAGGGTGAGGACCTTCATGATCTCGTTGGTGCGCTGACTCACCACCGAGAGGTAGGTGTCCTTGACGTTTCCGAGCTGGTCCCGCTGCTGATCGACCGCGTCCGCCAGACGCATGACGTTCTCCAGGGTGTCGCGGAAGCTCAGCGTCGTCGAGGCGTCGAAGATCGGATTGCGCGACCCCGCGAGATGACCGAACACGGCGCGATGCGGCAGCATCGAGCGCCGGATCTCGCTCAGCTTGCGCCGCAGGGCGAGAATCCGCTCCAGGTGCTCCTGGCTGGGCTGCGCGAGCACGCTCGCCTCGAGCTCCTCGATCTCGCCGCCGATCTCGTCGACCACCGGGAAGTAGTGATCGATCATCTCGTCGCAGACCGTGGCGAGGACCTGCACCAGGCCGCTGGTCGGCATGCGGCGCGACTCGAGGATGCGGCGGCGGATCGTGTTGATGCTGCGCGACGCGGCGCGGTGCACGGTGACCAGTCGCGGTCCGCTCAGGAACGCCGCCAGCTTCAGGGTGTGCAGCTCGGCGAGCGGGTCCTTGGCGTTGAAATCGATGCCGCGCACGATGACGAAGAGGTGATTGGCGTATTCCTCGACCCGCGGTTGATGCTGCAGGGTGAAGGTGTCCTCGATGGCGAGCGGATGGAACTCGAGCTCGCGCAGGAAGCTCTCGGCCACTTCGTGCTCGGCCTCGAGGTCGATCCACAGCAGCTCGCCCTCGGCGAGCGGCGCGCGCGCGAGGTCCATTCCACCGGTGCTCAGGTTGCCAGCGGCGTCGAGCTTGACGGTCTGAATCATGGGCGCGAAATTATCACGCGCCCGCGCGGCTCAAGGCGGCGGCCCGGCGGCCTCGCCGCGCGCCGGCGGCTCGTCTGGCCTGTCGCGCGGCGGCGCCCCGCCGCGTCCGCCGCCGGGCCGGCGCGGCGCGAGGCCGTGTCCCGGATCGATCGCGCCGGCGAAGCGCTCGACGAAACGCAGGTAGGCGCGCTCGGCCTCTTCCCCGAGCGCGGCGCGGCTCTCCAGGACGTTGGCCGTGAACGCCCGGTCGATCGCCGACTGCTCCGCGGCGATCTCGGTCAGCAACCTGTCGATCCGCCCGCGGTCGGGCTCCGGAGCGATCAGCTCGTCGCGCAGCTCGCGGCGCAGCGCGTGGACGCGCTGCCGCGCCTCGAGCACGCTGCGGCCGAGCCGGCGCTGCAGGACGAGGAAGCGCTCCCGCTCCTCCCCGGCGAGCTCGAGGCGGCGCGCCAGCCGCTCCCCGATGTCGCGTTCGCTCCAGCGCTCGCCTCGCTCCCAGCGCTCGACGGCGCGTTCGCGCACGAGTTGCATGCCGATCAACCCGAGATTGAACCCGATCGACAGCAGGAGCGCGACGCCCAGCCAGCCGCGCTTCATCGCGCCTCCGGCGCGGCCGCCGGCGCGGCCTCGTCCGCTCCTTCGGCGGCGAGGTACTCCTCGGCGAGCGAGGTCTGCTCCCAGGCCAGCGTCTCCTCGGCACTCGTGCCCGCGCGCTCGGCGAGCAGACCACCCAGCGCCGCTCCGGCGAGCAGCGCCGCGAGACCCGCGGCACGCATCCAGGCGCCGGCGAAGAGCGGCGGTGGCGCAGGCGCCCGGTGCAAGCGGGAGAGGACCGCGCCCGCGAAGCCCGGCGGAACGGCGGAGGGCGGAGGCAGCTCGAGCGCCTCCCAGGTCGTCGCCAGCCGGGCGCGCGCCGCCGCGAGCTCCGGCTCGCGCCGCAGGCGCGCCTCCAGCGCGGCACGCTCCTCGGCCGTTCCCTCGCCGCGCAGGTGGCGCAGCAGTCGGGTCTCCTCGCTGGCTCTCATCGTCGCTCCCCTTGGTATGGAACCCGCATCCTCCCGCCCTCCTGCGCCGCCTGGAGGCGGCGCATGGCGCGCACCAGGCGGCTCTCCACGGCGCCCTCCGTCAGTCCCAGGGCTTCGGCGATCTCACGGTAGGCCATCCCTTCGAATTTCGCCAGGACCAGCACGACGCGCTGCCCGGCGGGCAACCGGTCGATCGCGGCGCGGGTCCGGCGCCAGCGTTCTCGCGAGGCCAGCGCCGCCTCCGGGTCGGCCGCCCCGTCCGGCGGATCGAAGGCCTCCGGCCCGGCCTCGCGCGCCGGGTCTCCGAGCCCGGAGAACGAGATGAATCGCAGCACCTTGCGCCGCCGCAGGCGATTGAAGCAGTGGTTCACCGCGATGCGGTGGAGCCAGGTCGAGAGCTGCCCCATCGGCCGGGCCGAGCCTGCATGCCGGAAAGCCTTGAGGAAGACCTCCTGCGCGGCGTCGCGCGCCTCCTCGCGGTCGCCGAGCAGGCGCTCGCAGAGGCCGACGATCCGGGACTGGTGACGCTCCACCAGCGGCGCGAAGGACTCCGGTCTCCCGGCGCCCGCCTCGGCCAGGAGCTGCCACTCCTCGGACGCCGCTCCCGGCGCTCTCTCGCTGGTCCCCACCCGTCGCGTGGAACCCCCGGGGGCCCGTTCTCCTGCGCCCGTTCAGGCGGTCAGCCGGTCGAGCTCGCGCACGAGCTCCGAAGCGTCCGCGAAGCGGTCGCCCGGCGCCTTCTCGAGGCAGCGCAGCAGCAGCCGTTCGAGCGCCGCCGGCATCTCCGGCCAGTAGCTGCGCGGCGGCGCCGGGGCCTCCTTCAGGTGCTGCAGCACGATCTCCATGGCGTTCGCGCCGCCGAACGGCAGATGCCCGGTGAAGACCTCGTAGAGCAGCACGCCGCAGGCGTAGATGTCGGCCCGGGTGTCCGGCTCGTGCCCCTCGAGCTGCTCGGGGGCGAGGTAGTGCGGGGTGCCGACGATGAAGCCGGCCTGCGTCTGGCCGGGAGTCAGGCGGCGGACCGGCCGAGCCAGCCCGAAGTCCATCAGCTTGGCGTTGCCGAGCGCGTCGAGAATGACGTTCTCCGGCTTGATGTCCCGGTGGATGATCGCCTGGGCGTGCGCCGCCGCCAGCCCCGACGCGAGCTGACGGGCGAGGCGCAGGCCCGCCGAGTAGGGCAGGCGCCCGGACTGCTCGAGCATCGAGCGCAGGGTGAGGCCACGCACGTACTCCATCGAGATGAACGGCACGCCGTCGATCTCGCCGAAGTCGAAGGTGCGCAGCACGTTCGGATGGGTGATCTTGCGCGCCAGGCGGATCTCGCTCTTCAGGCGCTCGACCAGCGCTCGGTCCCCGGCCACGTCGCGCTTCAGCATCTTCAGCGCCACCAGGTCGTCGAGCTCGTGGTCGCGGGCCTTGAAGACGACTCCCATGCCGCCCGCGCCGAGCGTCGCCAGGATCTCGAAGCGCGAGCCCAGGAGCGATCCCGGGCCGATGTCGGCCAGCGTGTCGAAGGCGGCGCCTCCGGCGGCCGCGTCCGGCACCACGCGGGTCGGCGCGGCGGAGAGCGCGCGCCCGGCGAGCGTCGCGGCCTGCTCGCCGGAAAGCAGATAGATCGCCTGGGTCGAGAGCAGGCCGCGCTGCGGCGCGAGCTCGAGACCCGCCATCTGGAGGCTGGCGGCGAGCTCGCCGTGCACCGCCGGCGAGAGCAGGATCTCGCCCGGGCTCGCCTCGCGCAGCAGACCCTCGACCTGCTGCAGCGGCAGGCCGATCAGGGTGCGCTCGGGCAGGTCGGCGAAAGTCACCGCCCCGGTGGTGGCTTCGCCCGAGGCGACCGCGACGGCGGGCGGCTGCGGCTCCTCGAAGGCGTTCTCCCGCGTCGAGACGGTGGCGAGGATCTCGGCCGCCGCCGCGAGCGCGCGCTCGGAGCGGGTCGGACCCGCGAAGCTCGCCAGCGCGCGATGTCCGAAGACCGCTTCGAGGTGGCCGCCGTGCGCTTCCACCAGGTTGACCAGCCGCTTCAGGTCGCGCGAGAGGCGCAGCAGGACGACCTCCGGGTCGCTGCCGCGCGGGTTGGCGTAGCGCCGCAGGTCGACCCCCACCACCGTGGTCGGCTGCTGCTCCGGCTTCGGCGGCGCTTCGCCGCGCGCGGTGGGCTCCGGCAGGTTGCGCGACAACGCCGAGACGTAGGCCGCCATGTCGCGCCGCTCGCGCAGATCCGCGAGCAACACGTTGAAGGCGCCGGCGAGCTCCGCCACCTCACCCGGACCGGAGGTGGGGATCTCGAGCGTGTAGTCCCCCTGGCGCGCGGCGGTGGTCGCCGCGACCAGCTGCTGCACCGGCCGGAAGACGCGCCGCGACAGGAGATAGGAGATGACCAGCGCCGCCGCCAGAGTGACCAGACCGAGCCCGAGCAGCAGGTTGCGGATCTCGCGATAGCCCTGGAGCTCCTTGTCGAGCGAGGCGAGCGCCACCGTGGCCCCGGCCGCCCGACCGGTCGCGTCCTTGAGCGGCGCGAGCAGCGCGAGCCAGCGCCGACCGTCGAGCTCGAGCTCCACCTGGTCGACGTTCTCTCCCCGCCGGGTGACGCGCTCGAGCAGATCCCCCTGGATCCTGAGCGTCTCGAGCAGGCGATCCTGCTGCGGCGGCGCGAGCGTGGAGGCCACGACCACGGCGCCCGCCGAGGTCGCGGTGAGATAGGCGACCTCGGTGCTGGTCACCCGTTTGACCTCGTAGGCGCGCACGTCGTTGATCGCGAAACCGACCGCGAGGAAGGCGAAGACGTTCTGGTCGATGGCGAGCGGCACCGCGACCGCCTCGTAGATCCGGTTGCCTTCGTGCCACACCCCGGTCGCCTCGAATTCGGCGAGGACCTGGCGGATGAGCGGCCGTTGCGAGAGATCGATCGGCGCCGCGTCGGGCTGGTCGGTGCGCACCAGCAGCCGGCCCTGCGGATCGACCAGCAGGGCGAAGTCGTAACCCAGGTCGTTCTGGCGCTCGTCGAGCTGGTCGAGCAGCGAGAGCGGGTCGCGCTGGTCGATGGCGCTCAGCAGATAGGCCTTGAACTCGGGGTCCGAGACCAGCACCCGGGTGAGCAGCTGCAGCTGCTGGTAACGCTGCTGCTGCGACGCCGACTGCACCGAGTTGCCCGCCGAGATGCGCTCCGCCGCGGCGTCCCGGCCGATGCGGTTGCCGAGCCAGGAGGTGACCGCGACCGCGATGCCGAGCGCCAGCGCGAGCAGCGCCCCGGAGACCAGGAAGATGCGCGTGCCGAGCGACAGGCCGCGGCCGCGCTCAGCCATAGCCGGAACCGGCGTACGACTTGCCGAACTTGTTCTTGTGCGGCGGGATGCGCGGCAGCGAGACGTCGACCAGGATCTCCAGCGGCGCGGCGGCGGGGAGCTCGACGCGGCGCTCCACCGGTGCGCCCCGCTCGTGCCAGATCACCAGCTTCCCGGGTCCCGGCGGCAGTTCGCCCAGGCGAAACTCGCCCGACGGCCGGGCTTGCGCGTAGTGCGGGCTCGCGACCACGTAGACATAGGCGAACATGGCGTGGTGCACGTTGCAGAAGACGCGCACGATCCCCGCCTCGTGGAAGGTCGCGGCCTTGCCCGGACCATTGCCGAGCAGCCCCAGGTCGAAACGGTTCTGCCCGGAAACGGAGAAGACGTTGTGCAGGATCGGGTCCTGATTCGGGAACCGCACCGTCGAGCCGACCGGCACCACGAGGAGGCGGGGCGAGAACTCCTTGCGCACCGTCGCCATCTCGGCGACCACCGGTTTCGGGCGCGGACCGGCGCGCTCCGGCTCGAAGACGACCACCGAGTTCTCCGGCCGCAACGACCGGTCGTCGGAGGGGCGCCCCTTCTCGGCCAGCACGATCCGGCCGGAGAGCTCGAGGGCCGGGAGGGCGCCGGCCGCGAGCAGGCCGGCGATGAACCAGGCCGAGAGAGACCGCGCGCGCGATGGCATGGCGAAGACCGTGGCGCAGCATAACAGAGGGCCGCGCTCGGACGGCCGCGTGGCAGAATCACCGGGTGATCGACCAGCGCATCGCCCGTTTCATCGCGGCGCCCGAGGACAACGCTTTCGCGCCGCTCGTTCGCGAGGCCTTCGCCTATCAGTTCGAACGCATCGCGCCCTACCGGGCGCGCTGCGAGCGCCTCGGTGCGACCCCCGCGACGGTCGTCTCGTGGCGCGACATCCCGATGGTTCCGGCCGCCGCTTTCGCCACGCTCGAGCTGGCGACCGATCCGCCGCGCGAGATCTTCCGCTCGAGCGGCACCCTGGGCGGCGAGCGGAGCGTCCACCGCCAGCCGTTCCCGGAGCTCTACCGCGCGGCGATCGACGCCTCGTTCCCGCGCTTCCTGCTGCCCGCCGGGGAGCGCCCTCCGATGCTCGCGCTGGTTCCGACGCGCGCCCAGGTCCCGGACTCCAGCCTGGGGTTCATGATCGAGCACGTGCTGGTGACCTACGGCGCCCCGGGCTCGACCCACGCCTTCGCCGAGCGCGGCGTCGAGATGGGCAAGGCCCGCTCGTGGCTCGCGGCGCATCAGCGCGGCGGCCGGCCGGTGCGTCTCCTCGCGACCGCCTTCGCGCTCGCCGACCTGCTCGACTTCCTCTCGCGGATGAACCTGCGGTTCCGGCTCCCACCGGGCAGCGTGATCTTCGAGACCGGCGGCTTCAAGGGACGATCCCGGACGTTGACGCGGGAAGCGCTCCTCGCCCAGTGCGCCGACTGGCTCGCCGTGCCCGCCTCGCACGTGGTCTCGGAGTACGGCATGACCGAGCTCACCAGCCAGTGCTACACCGCCACGCTCGCGGGCGGCGATCCGGCCCGCTTCCTGCCCCCGGCGTGGATGCGCGTGCGGGCGCTCCACCCGGAGACGCTCGCCGAGCTCCCCGCGGGCGCGACCGGACTGCTCGCCTTCCTGGATCTCGCCAACCTCGGCTCGGCGCTGCACGTCCTGACGGAGGACCTGGGATCGCTCGACGGCGCGGGCTTCCGCCTCGCCGGGCGGGCACCCGAAGCGGCGCTGCGCGGCTGTTCGCTGCTCGCCGAGGAGCTCGCTTCCGGGCGCTAGGCTCGCCGTTGCCAGAGCCCGAAGCTGTTGCCTTCGGGATCGTGGAAGCGGGCGTGATACCCGAACTTGCCGATCGCGGTCGGCACGAGCTCGATCGTGCCGCCGTGCGCGGCGATCCGTTCGAGCGTCGCCGCGAGCGGCTCGCCCTCGATCTCGATCATCACGGTCAGCCGGTCGACCAGCCGCTCTCCCCCGCCCTCGCGCGCCAGGATGCCGGCCCCCGGTCGCCGCGGGTCCTCCGGTGCGAGGAGGCGCAGGTAACGCGGGCCCTCCCACGGCACCACGAGCGACTCCCAACCGAACACCGCGCGGAAGAATTCGGCCAAGCGATCGGGTGCGTGAGCGGGGATCTCGTAGAGGCTCAAGGTCGCTTTCATCATCGCGCCCTCCGCCCGTAACATAGCAGCCGTGCTCGCGGACTACGCGGTGCCCGACGGTCTGGCGCCCGAGCGATCGGCGGTCGACGCGGGCGGATGGAGGCGCGGCAGCTTCACTGCGGCGGAGCTCGCCCGGCTCGCGGCGCATCTCGACGCGCGCGGCCCCGCGGCGCTCGCGGCGCTCCCGCTCCCCGACCGCCTCGCGGCTTGGGGCTCGACGGTCGAGGCCTTCCTCGACCCCGAAGCGCCGGAGCGGCGGCGGCTCTTTCCGCAGCTCCTGACGACCTCCGGTCTCTCGGCGGAAGGGCTCTGCGAAGGGCTGGAGATTCTCCTCGGCGGAGTGCGCGACGCCGCGGCGCGCGAGCTCGCTGCCGGCATCCCGGTCGGAACGCCGCGGGGGGTCGCCGGCGCGATCCTGGCGGGAAACCTGCCCGGGCTCGCCACGCAGTGTCTCCTCCCCGCGCTGCTCGCCGGCCGGCCCCTGTTGCTCAAGTCGGCCTCCGCGGAGCCGCTCTTCGCACCGGCCTTCCTCGCCGCTCTCGTCGCGCGCGCACCGAAGCTCGCCGACGCGTTCGCGGCGGTGAGCTTCGCGGGCGACGCGAGCGCGCTGGTCGAGGCCGCTTTCGATCCCGTCGAGCGGCTGCTGGTCTTCGGCGGGGGCGCGGCCGCCGCCGCGCTGGCGCCGCGCTACGGCTCGCGCCTGATCGCGCACGGACCCAAGGCGAGCGTCGCCCTGATCGGCCGTGGGGTCGATTCGCTGGCCGTGGCGCGCGGCCTGGCGCGCGACATCGCGCTCTTCGACCAGCGAGGCTGCCTGTCGGTCCAAGCGGTTTACCTCGACGGCGATGCCGACGAGCTCGGCGAGATGCTGGCCTGGGCGCTGGCGCTCGAGCACGGCAGGCTCCCGCCCGGGCCGTTCGCCCCCGAGCAGGCCGCGGCGGTGCAGCAGGCGCGCGCCGAAGCGGAGTTGCGCGGCCTCGGGATGCCTCGCCTCGCGCTCGCTCAGGGCACCGTGATCGTCGAGTCGCGAGTGGACTTCCGGCCCTCGCCCGGCCTGCGCACGGTGCGCCTCCATCCGGTTCCGACGCTCGCCGGCGCGCTCGCGGCGCTCGCCCCCTGGCGCGGTCGCTGGCAGGGCGCCGCGCTGGCCGGCGAGGCCGCCTGGCGGCTGGAGGGTGAGCTCGCGGCGCTGGGATTCTCGCGTTGCGCGCTCCCGGGCGCGCTCCAGGCGGCCGACGCGACCTGGGCCAACGGCGGCGTCGACCCGCGAGACCTCTTCGCCTGAGGCGGGCTACATGCGGAAGCGCAGGGTCGACAGCAGCTCGTCGTTCGAGACCTTGCGCCCGTTCGCCAGGGTGATCTCGTGGTCGGCGAACTCGACCGTCAGGTCGACGCCCTGCACGATGCCGAGCCGGATCCCGTAATCGAGCTTGCTCCACTCCCAGCGCACCGAGGGCGCCGGATAGAGCGGCGAACCGCCGTAGAACTCGGGCTCGAGGCGGGAATAGCGCACGGCCGGCTGAACATGGGGGAAGAGCTGTCGCCCCCCGACCGCCCAGGCGAGCGGCAACTCGAAGCGCCATGCGATCTCGCCTTCGTAGCCGGTGCGCGTCATGCCGGCGACCTCCTGGTCCACGACCTGGCCGAAGAAGGAGAAGCCGTCGAAGTAGATCCAGAGGTTGCCGCCGACCTCCTGCTTCTCGTCACCCGAGATCGGCAGGCCGAAGCTGTCGAACGGGCCGTTGAGCAGATCGAGGTCGCCGCCGTAGAAGGTACCGTTCAGGGCGACCGTCTCGGCGAGGGTCCTGCGGTATCCCCAGGCGAGGAGGTTGAGCTCCCGTCCCGATCCCGGGTCGCCGAAGCGGATACCGACTCCCACCCCGCTCTCCAGGTCGCCATCGACGTCCAGATCCTCGACCTCGGCGTCGTAGAGGATCGGGAACCCGCTGGCCAGCCTCGGCTGGGGATTCTCGTGCAGCCTCGGATCGTTGTCCGGCGTGCCGTTGTCGCCGGCGAGCGCGTTGGGATCGCGGAAGAAGAGCGGATTGCCCTGGGTGAGCGAGCCCCGCAGGTAGAAGTGCCGGCCGAAGTCGAGAGCGAGCTCCAGACCCTGGTCCTCGAAGCGATTGAAGGCGGTCGAGATCAGACCGTAGCTCTCGAGGTGGCGGTCGTTCTGGCGCTCGAAGTGAGCGAACTTCCCCACCTTGAGGGAAGCGCCGAAGCGCTCCGGGAGAGCCGCCGGGTCGCTGCCGAACCGGATCCACAGCTCGTCGACGTCGAACTCCTTGTCGCTCGAGGTCGGATTGCGGTCGTAGAGGTCGATCAGATCGACCTTGGCGTGCGCCGTGAGGTTGGCGCCCCAGGTGGCGTCGAGGAAGAGCGTGAGCACCGAGGCCTCGAGATGCTCGCCCGGATTCACCGTCTCGAGAAAGCCCTGCGTCTGGCCGGGGGGGAGGAACTCGGGCGGGAAGGGAAAGGGATTGGCCAGGCGGAGGAGGTCGCTGTCGCGGTAGTGGACCTTCGCCTCGAATCCGAGCTTCACCGCGAGCCCCGTGACCTCCTCGACCGGCCTGGCCTCGTCCTCCGCCGCCCGCTCCTGAGCGGAGAGCGGCAAGGTCGCGACCAGCAACGCGAGCGAACAACGCCGGACGGCGGCAGAAACTCTCATCGCAGGTCCCCCCTCGGACGTTCGATGGCGAGCAGTTCGGAGCCCTGCGGCGGATTGTAGCTTCAGTTCCCCGGCTGCGGTCCGTTGAGCAGCAGATCGAGGGCGATCTCCGGATTGCTCCACTGCGCCGCCGGAATGCGCCCGATCTCCTTGCCGCCGACGAACAGGATGGCGGTCGGAACCCCGGTGACCCCGTACTTCGTGGCTTCGGGTTCGCCATTGAAGCGGGGCGGGAGCCCGAAGAAATCGAACTGGAATTTCGCGCCGCCGAGCCCCTGGCCGACCTTGAGCAGCAGCGGAAGGTGTTTCTTGCAGTGGCTGCACCAGGAACCGAAGAAAGTCAGCACGCGGACCGGCTCCCTCTGCGCCTTGAGACGCTTCATCGCCGCAGCGTCCGGCGCATAGCGACTCGCCTGGCGCTGGTACTCCGGGCTGTAGGCGAGCACGTCGTCGAGACGCTGCGCGCCGATGAGGAACGGCCGCGCCTTGATGCGCACCGTCTTGGACTCGGCGGAGACGACCAGGTCCTCGCCCTCGAGGCGCACCCGGCCGAGCGGCGACAGCATGGCGTCGGCGAGCAGGTCCACGCTGCCGTCGGGCTGCTTGGCGACCTTCATCAGGTCGAGCGCCTCGACCGTCTGCGCCCGCAGATTGACCAGGATGGGCGTCGACAGGTCGGGCGCGATGAGCAGCAGGCTGCCGGCGCGATCCGACTGGTAGATCTCCGCCTTCGGCTGCGCCTTGCCGTCGACCTCCACGACGAAGTCGCCACTCGGTTGAAAATCGCTGAACAGCGCGTCGGAACCGACGGCCTGGGCGGCGACGGGTCCCGTCCCCGCGCCGGCGACGAGCAGCGCCAGCAGCGCGATACGGAAGATGAACGAAGTCGTCATTCTCATGGTCTCTCTCTCGTCGGAGTCGTTGGCTCGCCCGGCCGACCGGCGAGCTCCCGGGCGATTCCCGGGGAGGTCCGCACGACGCGCCCGTCGTCGAGCAGGAAGCTCCTGGGCAGCGTGCGATAGAGCGGGCGTAGCAACGCGAGGGGAACCTCGTGCAAGTCGAATGCCGGCGCGAAGCGCCAGAAGAGCGCCAGGCGCTCCTCGGGCGTCAGGTCGGCGAGCAGCGCGACGGGGGGCTGGGCTCCGGAGAGCGCGTAGGCATTGAGCGCCTGCACGAGCGGGTCGAAGGCCGCGTCGGCCGGGTCGGCCATCACGACCCAGCGCTGCCCACGGGCGAGCTCCGGGGCGAGATCGGCGAGGCAGATCCGCTCGGCATCCCGCCCGGCGCAGAGCTCGTCGATGCGCACCCCGGGCGCCAGGCGCGTCGCTCGGTCGTCGAGCGGCAGTCCCGGCGCCGCCCAGGCCAAGGCCGCCGCGCCGGCCGCCGCGGCGGTCGCGAGGACGGCCCGCCAGCGGACGCCGCGTCGCCGGTCCGGCCGCGCGGTCCAGGCGAGCCAAAGGGAGGGCACGAGCAGGACGAGGTCCTGCCAGAAGGCTTCGCCCGGGGTGCGGTCCACCAGGTTTCCGAAGCAGCCGCAGTTGGCCGAGGCCGGCGTCACGCCGTGCAGCGCCTGCCAGTAGGTCCGTCCGGTGAGCAGGACGAAGAGGAGAACGAGCAGCGACGCCGCGACCAGCACCGGGCGGCTGCGCAGGCCGAGCAGCAGCGCCAGCCCGAGGCCGACCTCGACCGCCACCCCGACGATCGCCCAGGTCGCCGCCGGCAGGATCAGGGCGAGTCCCTCGGCCTCGATCTGCTCGGCGAAAGCCGCGGGATCGATCGCCTTGGCGTACGCGGCGACCAGCAGGATGGCACCGAGCAGGGCGCCACCCGCGTCGGCGAGGACCCTCCGCCACGCGGCGAGCGGCTTCGGGCCGTCGAGTGCGGGGTGCGGCGCCGCCGAGTTCATGCGGTGGAATCTAGCAGCCGCGTCCGGCTCGGCCAACGGCGGCGGCGCGGCGGCTCAGCGTCGGCGTCCGACGAAGGTGCCGGCGATCAGGTCGTGCAGCCCCTGTTTTCGGCTGGTGAAAGCGACGAGCAGGTAGCCGAGGCCGAAGGTCACGCTGCAGACCAGATGTCCGACGAAGCGCAGCAGCGCCTTGCTCCAGCCGAGGCCCTGGCCGAAGCGCGCCGGATCGGCGTAGATGCGCAGGCCGAGCACCTTCTTACCCGGGGTCCAACCATAGAGCGCCGGCAGGACGAGGACCAGGGCGAGGCCATAGACCACCTGCAGCGCCGAGACGGCGAGCCCGAGCTCGGGGCTGAAGAACATGGCTCCGAAGCCGAGCGCCACCAGGAGCATGACGGGCAGCGTGTCGAGCAGCGCGGCGCCCACCCGGATCCAGAAGCCCGCCGGCTCGATCGTCGCAGTGACCGCCGCACGGCGCGGCACCGGCGGCGGCACCGGCGTGCGCTCGATCTCCTGGATCGAGGGCAGGAGCTCGCCCGCCTTGTCCTTCGCCGGCGGAGGCGCGGTCTCGAGCGCCGCCGGGGGTGGAGGCGACGCAACGACGGGCGTACGGAACGGCTCCCCAGCCGGCTTCACGGGCGCGGGGGGGACCGGGGGCGGGGCGGATGGCACCGCGGGTGCCGGCGGACCCGCCGGTGGCGGCGTGGGCTCGAGCGGCACTTCGTCCAGCGGCGGGAGCGTCACCTTGACGGTGGCGTCGTTGGGACCGAGCGGCGGCAGGACACGAATGATGATCTCCGCCTCGCCGATCACCATCCGGTCCCCGTCGGCGACCGCGGCCTCGCCGGCGACCCGCTGCCCGTTGAGGAAGGTGCCGTTGCTCGACCCCAGGTCCTTCAGGCGCACGGTGCCCTCCTGAACCTGCAGAATGGCGTGCTGGCGGCTCACGGTCGACTCCGCGATCTGCACCGCGCAGTTGCGCGAACGGCCGACCACGGACTCGCCTTCCTGGAGCTCGATCGGCGGTTTGCCTGGAACTTCGACGAAGATCTGCCAGCCGCTACGACTCACGGGCACCTCTTCTCGGCCTGCGCGGGAACACGTTTCGAATCGGTTCGGATTCTACCCGAAGCCCCGCCCGGGCGCTGCCAGCGCAGGTGCCGCCGAAGGAGGCGCGCGGTGGGGCTCTCGGCGCGATCCAGGAAGGTGGCGAAGGGCCCGCAGAACAGCAGCCTCCCCCCGTGGGTGCCGCCGCCCGGGCCGAGATCGACGATCCAGTCGGCGTGCGCCAGGAAGTCCAGGCTGTGCTCGACGACCACCACCCCGTCGCCGCGCTGCACGAGACGGCGCAGCGTGCGGTAGAGCAGGTCGATGTCGGCGAGGTGCAGCCCGGTGGTCGGTTCGTCGAACAGGAACAGCCGCCGTCCGGCGGTCGCCGGCCGGGCGAGGAAGCTCGCCAACTTGAGCCGCTGCGCCTCACCCCCCGAGAGCGTCGACGTCGGCTGGCCGAGGCGCAGATAGCCCAGCCCGACCTCGGCCAGCGGCGCGAGCTTGCGCACCAGCGCGCGCTCACGGGCGAAGCGTTGCATCGCCTCTTCCACGGTCAGCTCGAGCGTCTCGCCGATGTCCCGCCCGAGATGACGCACGGCCAGCACCTCGGGACGGAAGCGCCGGCCCTGGCAGCGATCGCAACGCACCACGACCGGGGCCATGAACTGCATGTCCACCTCGAGGATGCCGGTGCCCTGACAATCCGGACAACGGCCGGCCTCGACGTTGAACGAGAAGTGGGCCGGGGAGATGCCGCGCCGTCGCGCCTCTTCGGTCCCCGCGAAGATCCGCCGCAGGTCGTCGTAGGCCTTGAGGTAGGTGACCGGATTGGACCGCGACGAGCGCCCGATCGGACTCTGATCGACCAGCGTCACGTCGGCGAGCGCCTCCAGGCCGGCGATCTCGTCGCAATGACCGGGCTCGACGTCGGCGACCCCGCGCGACCGCTGGTAGTTGCCGTAGAGCACGTTCTCGACCAGGGTCGATTTGCCCGAGCCGGAGAGGCCGGTCACCGCCACCAGCGCATCGAGCGGGAACTCGACGTCGATGCCCTGCAGGTTGTGCTCGCGGGCGCCTCGGATCGACAGCCGGGCGTGGCGCTGGAGCTCTTCCTCGACCGTCGCCCGCCCGCGCTCGCGGCGGTAACGCGCGAGGTGACGCCGGGCCGCGGTGGGCGGACGCCGCCGCAACCAGCGCGCGGTCAGCGAATCCGCGACCGCCAGCACCTCCTCGACCCTCCCCTCGGCCACCACCTCGCCGCCGTGCTCGCCCGCCGCGGGGCCGAGGTCGATCAGATGGTCCGCGCCCTGGATCAACGTCCGGTCGTGCTCGACCACCAGCACGGTGTTGCCGCGCGCGGCGAGATCGCGCAGCAGGTGAAGGAGCCGGTCGCCGTCCTGCGGATGCAGGCCGATCGTCGGCTCGTCGAGCACGTAGAGCGTCGAGGTCAGTCCCGAACCGAGCGCCGCCGCGAGGTGGATGCGCTGCGTCTCGCCGCCGGAGAGAGTGCGCGCCTGACGATCCAGCGTGAGGTAGTCGAGGCCGACGCGATGCAGCACCTCCAGGCGCTCGGCGAGCTCCTCGAGCAGGTGACCCCCGAGGGCCAGACGGTACCCCTCGAAGCGGCGCCCCGCGAACCAGCCGCGCAGCTCCTCGACCGAGAGGGCGAGCAGGTCGGGCAGGGTCCGTCCGTCCACGCGGACCGCGAGCGCTTCCTGATTCAGGCGACCGCCGTGACAGTCCGGGCAGGGGTTGTAGGCGCGGTAGCGCGCGAGGAGCACGCGGACGTGCACCTTGTAGGTGCGCGCCTCGAGCCAGCGGAAGAACTCCCCGAGGTTGACGAAACGTCCCTCGCCTCGCCAGACCCACTCTCGCGTCGCCTCCGGCAGATCTCGCCAGGGCAGGTCGAGCGGGATCCTGCGGCGTCGCGCCGCGGCGAAGAGCCCCTCGTAGAGCTCCTCGTAGGCCGGCGTGTTCCAGGGCGCGATCGGTCGCTCGGCGAGGCTCTTGCGCGGGTCGGGCACGACGCGCTCGGCGTCGATGCCGATCACCCGCCCGAACCCCTCGCAGGCCGGGCAGGCGCCGAGCGGCGAGTTGAAGGAGAAGAGGGCGGGCGACGGCGCCTTGAGCAGTTGCCCACACTCCCCGCAGAGCAGGTCCGGGCTGTAGAAGCGGCTCGCCCGCTCGCCCTTCGCCTCGACCAGCCGTCCACCCAGCTTCCAGGCGTCCTCGATCGTCGCCGCGACGCGCGCCGAGGCCGCCGCGGAGGCGCGAAAGCGACCGAGCGCGAGGGGCAGGGGATCCTCGCTCTCCGGCCAGGGCTCGCCCGCGGTCAGAGGCCGGATCGCGCCCTGGTCCCAGCGCCGGGTGAAGCCCTGCCGAGCGAGCTCGGCGAGGAGTGCCTCGGCGCCGCGGCGGGGCCGCGCCACGCGAGTCACCAGGACGAAGCTCTCGCCGATCTCCCCGGCGGCGAGCGTCGCGGCGACGGCGCCAGCCGTCCAGCGGCGCGCGGGGCCGTGGCCCAGCGGGCAGTGGACCTCTCCCAGGTGCGCGAAGAGCAGGCGGAGGACGTCGTGCACTTCGGTGATGGTGGCCACTGTCGAGCGCGCGTTGCGCACCGAGTTCTTGGCCTCCAGCGCCACCGCCGGCAGGACGTTGCGGATCTCCTCGACCGGCGGGCGCTCCATCAGGTCGAGGAACTGGCGGGCGTAGGTCGACATGGATTCGACGAAACGGCGTTGCCCTTCGGCGTACACCGTGTCGAAGACCAGCGAGGACTTGCCGGCGCCGGAGGGCCCGGTCACCACGGTGAGGGCGCCGTGCGGGATCCGGCAGGAGATCCCCTTCAAGTTGTGCGTCCTGGCGCCCACCACCTCCACGGCACGCGGGAGCTCCTTAGGCGGACGATCGGCCGGCCGGCGGGGCATCGGAACCCGCCATGTTACCCCGCCTCACCGCCAACGCCAGCAGTTTCCGGAACGAAGGGGCGTCCCCCGGGCGGCCAGCCTCGCCGACGGCCGCTGGGACTGCTCGGCCGGCGTGCGTTAGAATCAGCAAACTTTGATTCTGCGTCGGGGCCAGATCGACCGGCGACTACCGATTCGATGGGAGGAATGCTCATGAGAATCCGAGCAGCTCGTAGTCTGGTCTGCCTCGTCGCTTTGGCCCTTCCCATGGGCGCCTTCGCGGCCACCACCAATACCGGCAGGGAGGGCGGCGGCCCGTTGGGCCAGAACGTGCTCACCGAACAGCCGACCGGCGCCCTGACGATTCTCTACGCCCCCTCGGAGGAGGACGATCCGGCGCTGCGTGCCGCGATCGCCGCGTTCACCGGCGGTACCGTCGACTACTTCGACGCGCGCGCGGCGACACCGGACGTTGCGACCCTGCAGAACTACGGCTGCGTTTACACCTGGGCGAACTACGCCTTCTTCGACTACATCGCGTTCGGCGACAACCTCGCGAGTTACGTCGATGGCGGCGGTTCGGTCGTCCTCGGCGCCTTCGCCGCGTACACCTCGGGCAACTACCTGGGCGGCGCGATCATGGGATCCGGCTACTCTCCGGTCACCGGCGGCAGCAACCACTTCGCGACCTCCAACTACGCCGGGGATGGCACGACCCCGATTCACACCGGCGTGACGGCCTACGAGTGCATGTTCCGAGACATCCTCACCCTGCAGGGCGGCGGTCTCCAGGACGGCAGCTACCTCGACGCTGAGATCGCGCACGCCTATCGGCCCGACTTCCGGGTGATCTACAGCAACGGCGCCGGCGCAACCCAGCTCGGCTGCACCGGCGACTGGGCGCTCCTGGTAGCGAACGCCTGCGGCGCGGCCACTGCCGCCCCGCCGGCCGCCAATCCGCTCGAGATCCCGACCCTCGGCGTCGTCGGAATCATCGCCCTCGCCCTCGCGCTCGCGCTCGGCGCGACGCTCCTGATGCGCCGCCGCGCCGCCTGAGCCGCAGCCCAGCCTGCGGACACTGTCTTCCGCCCCCGGACCGAGACGATCGGCCGGGGGCGTTTTCGTTTCAACCCAGTTCGCCGGGTCTGCCGCATCGCAGCGCGATCCCTGATCGGGGCTTGCCAGCGATTTAATTAAATGCTACTTATATAAGCAATGAATTATGGGACTGCCCTCGCGGCGCTCGCCAACCCCACCCGGCGGGCCCTCTTCGAGCTCCTGCGTGGCGGTCCGTTGACCGTCGGCGAGCTGGCCTCCGCCCTGCCGGTCTCGCAACCCGCGGTGTCGCAGCATCTGCGGCGGCTGCGCGAAGCGGGTCTGGTCGAGGAACGCCGCGAGGGAACGCGACACTACTTTCACGCCCGGCTCTCCGGGCTCGCCGAGTTGCGGAGCTACCTCGACGCGGCCTGGGACGAGGTGCTCGCGGCCTACGCCGGCACTTCGCCTCCGCCGCCCTTGCCTGAAAAGGAGAGCCCTCGATGAACGCTCCCGTGCTCGGTCCCATCCTCCCGCCGGTGCGCAAGGTCGTGCACGTCCCCTGGGACGTCGAGCACGCCTTTCGCCGCTTCACCCGCGAACTCGCGAGCTGGTGGCCGCTCGCGACCCACTCCCTCGGCGGCGGCGAAGCCGTGACTTGTTGCTTCGAGGAGCGGGTCGGCGGAGCGATCTTCGAAGCGCATCGTGACGGCCGCCGGATCGTCTGGGGCACCGTGCTGCTCTGGGAGCCGCCGACTCGGGTGCGCTTCACCTGGCACCCCGGGGAGGATCCGGCGAGCTTCGGTGAAGTCGAGCTGCGGTTCGCCCGCGAGGGCGACGGGACCCGGCTCGAGCTCACCCACTCCGGTTGGGAGCGCCGCGGCGCCAAGGCCAGGAGCGCGCGTCGGGCCTACAACCTCGGCTGGGTCTACGTGCTGGCGATCTACGCCGGACGGCGCGGAATGCTCGTCCGGGCGCTCGACCTGGTCGGCGCCGTCGCCCGCCGCCTGCGACGGAGCCGCTGAGGAGACTTCCTAGGGGTTGGTGGAGCTCCAGCGACCGGTGTTCTGGGTCTCGAAGCCGTCGACGAAAGGCAGCGCCGTGTCGGCGTCGGGCAGCGGCCAGACGTAGGCGCCGCGCGAGCGGGTGAACGCGGCCAGGGTGGTGAAACCGCGGTCGATCGCCAGGTCCCAGATCATCACCGGCGGCAACCCGTTGGCGAAGCGCTGCCAGACGGGCGAAGCAGCGGTGATGTCGTCGGTGTAGTAGAGCCCCCAGTCGCTGCCCGCGAAGACCTGGCTCGGCCGGTGCGGGTTGACCAGGATCGAATCGACCGGCACGTCGGGGAGGTTGCCCGACTTGTCCTCCCAGGTGAAGCTCCCGCAGGTGGCGTCGCAGGTGAGCCGGAAGACATGTCCCGGGGTGGCCGGCGTGTTGGCGGCGAAACCGCCGACCGCCGCGTAGCCGATCGTGGCCACCTCCGGATCGGTGGCGACGTCGAGGATCGGTCGGTTCGGCAGGACGAGGTTGCCGTCCGTCACGTCGACCCAGGTGGCGCTGTTCGCCACGCCCTGACCGAGGCCGAAACCGACCTGCACGTTGCCGTCGTTGGTGCCGACCAGGGCGATGCTGCCGTCCGACACGGCATAAGTGAGCTGATTGATGAACGAGCGATCGGCGAGCGTCCCCTTGGTGAGGTCAGCGCTGTTGACGTACCAGCTCGACGCCGGTATCGCCCCCTGGATGGTCTCCCAGACGCGCTGGGTCCCGGCGATCAGGTGGTCGCAGACGGCTCCCGGACAGTTGTAGCGGTCGATCTCGTACGGGTGGATGAAGCTCACCCGATCGCCGGACCAGGCTCCGGAGGCCCCATTGTAGGGACCGTTCGGTCCGCTCTGCGAGACCCGCAGATTCCCGTTCTGGCTCTCCTGATACCAGCGCAGGCCCCGCACCGGCTCGATGCGGGCGAACATGCCGTCACCGCCGGTCGTCGTCGTCCAGGCCGCCGGGCCGGGAGCGCCCGACCAGACCTTCACCGAGGAGCCGTTGTCCTGCGCGCCACCGTTGATCCCGGGCGTCGGATGGTCGGCGAAATACGCCGTGATGTCGCCCGAGTAGAACTCGATCGTCGAGATGCTGTTGTTGAGGTGGATGAAGGTCGGCGTCGGCGCATTGGCGTTCGAGCTGTAGAACAGGCCGCCATCGCTGCCCACCAGCAGCTGAGCGGAGTTGCCCCCGACGAAGGCGCGGGCATGGTGATCGACGTGCACGTTGCCGCCGGCGTAGCCACACGTGAGATTGACGAAGGTCGCTCCGGCGTTGGTCGAGCGGAAGAGATCCACCGTGCTGATGAAGACCACGTTCGGATCGTTGGGGTCGACGCTGACACCCTGGTCGTACCAGTTCTGGCTGTAGTCCCCGAAGCAGCCGGTGAGATCGGCGGCGTCCGACTGCTGCGTCCAGGTGAGACCACCATCCGCCGAGCGCCAGACGCCGAGCTGTCCGCGCGTCGGAATGGCGGCGACCTGGGCATAGATCACCAGCGGGTTGCTGGGCGAGATCCCGAGATCGATCCGCCCCAGCGTATTCGTCGGGTAAGGGGTGCCCGAGCCGGTGCCCGCCGGCCATCCGGTGGCGCGCAGCGTCCACGGCGAGGGGCACCCGGAGGCCGGCCAGGTGGCGGTGTAGATGCCGTTCGCCCCGTTCAGGTCGAGATCGGGCTGGACCGGCGTGTCGAAGCCCCGCGTGCCGATGGCGGCGATCAGCACCGTCGCGGTGCCGGTGTCACGCACTACCAGGCCGGTCACGTCCTGGCGTTGCGTGGCGTGGGGGTTGGTGAAGCAGGGGCCGCTCCAGTTGGTGCCGCCGTCGTAGGAGAAGAAGAGTCCGGTCTTGGTCCCGACGGCGATGTGGTCGCTGTCGCGCGGATCGACCTCCACCTGGCCGATCGCCTGGTACTGCGGGAAGAGGCCGGAGCCCTGCGGGTACTCGCCGGAGAAGACGTCGGCGCCGAGCAGGCTCCAGGTCGCGCCCGCGTCAGTGCTCTTGAGCAGGCCAGCCGCGCCGAACGACCAGGAGACGTAGCGCAGGTCGCCGGTCCCGGCGTAGATCGTCCCGGCATCGTTCGGATCGAGCACCAGGTCGCCGATGGCGATCGTCGAGAGCAGCGGATCGTCGGTCACCGGGCCCCAAGTGGTCGCGGCGCTGCAGCAGTTCGTCGTCTTCCAGACGCCGCCGCCGTTCGAGCCGAAATAGGCGACCGCCGGATTCGCCGGGTCCGAGGCGATCACGTTGGTGCGCCCGGCCGAGATCCATCCGCTCTGGCCGTTCAGCGGCTGCGGGCCGAGGGAGGTGAAGTTGACGGGATCGAGCGCCGCCGCTCCGTCGTCCCGCGAGCGCGCGCTCGGCTCCCCCGCCGGGACGCCGGCCGCCAGCGCTCGATGATCCTCCGCCGCGGCGAGCAGCCAGCGCACGTCGAACTTCCCGGTGGGATAGGTCCAGCGAGTGGCCCAGTCTGCTTCCTCCCCCGGGGTGGCGCGCCTGAGGCCGGAGCTCGTCTGGCCGGGGCGAATGCGCTGCAGCCCTGCGTGCGGCGCGAGCGGCGCCTGGAAGTCGGGGATCGAGACGGCGCTCGCCGCGAACGTGCAGACCAGCGCCAGACTGCGGACCAGGATCGATCGGATGGGAGCTTGCACGGCTCGAGGACCTCCGCGGAGGGGCAGTGAGGGGCTTGCGCGACGCTACCACGCCGGCCCGCAGCCGAACCCACGGGCGAAAGGTACGTATGATTCTCCACGACGGCCCGCGCCACGCCGGTGCGCCTGCGCGCGCTTCCGGCTTCTCGACAGGAGGACGCACTCGATGCGCTTCGCCCGCCTCGCCCCCGTCTGCCTCTCGCTGCTGACTCTCGCCCCCGGCGCCGCCTCCGGCGCCAAGCCGCCGGCGCAGCCCGCCGAGACGAGCCAGGCTCGGCTCGCGGCCTCGACGATCGAGGGCCTCGAGTGGCGCAATCTCGGACCCGCCCTGATGTCGGGGCGCATCGCCGACATCGCGCTGCGTCCCGGCGATCCGAGCGTCTGGTACGTCGCGGTCGGCTCCGGCGGCGTGTGGAAGACGGTCAACGCCGGGACGACGTGGACGCCGCTCTTCGACCGCCAACCCTCCTATTCGATCGGATGCGTCACCCTCGACCCGTCGAATCCGCAAGTCGTCTGGGTAGGCACCGGCGAGAACGTCGGCGGCCGTCACGTCGGCTTCGGGGACGGGGTCTACCGCAGCGAGGACGGCGGCGGGCACTGGCAGCGGATGGGGCTCGAGAGGTCCGAGCACATCTCCAAGATCCTGGTGCACCCGGCGAACCCCGACGTCGTCTGGGTCGCGGCCCAGGGGCCGCTCTGGACGCCCGGCGGCGATCGCGGCCTGTTCAAGAGCAGCGACGGCGGCAAGAGCTGGAGGAAGGTCCTGGGCGGCGGCGAGTGGACCGGGGTGACCGATCTCGTGCTCGATCCGCGGGATCCCGACCGGCTCTACGCCGCCACCTGGCAACGGCAGCGCAGCGTCGCGGCCTACCTCGGCGGCGGCCCCGAGTCCGGCATCCATCGCTCGACCGACGGCGGCGAGACCTGGACCCGCCTCGCCGAAGGGCTGCCCGAGGGCAACCTGGGCAAGATCGGCCTCGCCCTCTCGCCGCAGCGCCCCGACGTGCTCTACGCGGCGATCGAGCTCGACCGCCGCAAGGGCGGGGTCTGGCGATCGACCGATCGCGGCGCCTCCTGGGAGAAGCGCTCCGACGCCGTGGCGGGCGCGACCGGTCCGCACTACTACCAGGAGCTCTACGCCAGCCCGCACGCCTTCGACCGCATCTACCTCGTCGACTGGCGGATGCAGGTCTCGGACGACGGCGGCAAGAGCTTCCGTCGCATGCCGGAGCGCCACAAGCACTCCGACAATCACGTGATCGCCTTCCGCGCCGACGACCCCGACTACCTGCTGGTCGGCACCGACGGCGGGATCTACGAGAGCTTCGACCTCGCCGAGAGCTGGCGCTTCGTCGCCAACCTGCCGGTCACGCAGTTCTACAAGATCGCGGTCGACGACGACCTGCCCTTCTACAACGTCTACGGCGGCACGCAGGACAACTCGACCCAGGGCGGACCGTCGCGCACCGACACGGTGAGCGGCATCCGCAATGCCGACTGGTTCATCACCCTGTTCGCCGACGGCCACCAGCCGGCGACCGAGCCGGGCAATCCGGAAGTGGTCTATTCGGAGTGGCAGCAGGGGAACCTGGTGCGCTACGACCGTCCGACCGGCGAGATCGTCTACATCCGCCCGCAGCCCGAGCCGGGCGACCCGCCCGACCGCTTCAACTGGGACGCGCCGATCCTCGTCTCGCCGCACTCTCCCACCCGGCTCTATTACGCGTCGCAGCGCGTCTTCCGCTCCGACGATCGGGGCGACAGCTGGCGCCCGGTTTCAGGCGATCTCACCCGCGGCCTCGCCCGGCTCCAGCTGCCGATGATGGGACGCCGGTGGAGCTACGACGCGCCGTGGGACCTGGGGGCGATGTCGGACTACGGCACCGTCACGTCGCTCGCCGAGTCGCCGCTCGTCGAGGGCCTGCTCTACGCCGGCACCGACGACGGCCGCATCCAGGTGTCCGAGGATGGCGGCGGGCACTGGCGGGCGATCGACGTCGCCTCGCTCCCCGGGGTCCCGGCAGGCGCTTTCGTCAACGACCTCAAGGCCGACTTGCACCAAGCCGACACGGTCTACGTCGCCCTCGACCATCACAAGTCGGGGGATTTCGCGCCCTATCTGCTCAAGAGCTCCGACCGCGGCAGGACCTGGCGCTCGATCGCCGGCGACCTGCCGCCGCGCCACCTCGTCTGGCGCCTGGTTCAGGACCACGTCAAGCCGCAACTCCTCTTCGCCGCCACCGAGTTCGGCGTCTTCTTCACCCTCGACGGCGGTGAGAAGTGGGTGGAGCTCGCCGGCGGTATGCCCACGATCTCGCTCCGCGATCTGGCGATCCAACGGCGGGAGAACGACCTCGTCGCCGGCTCGTTCGGCCGCGGCATCTGGGTGCTCGACGACTATTCACCGCTGCGCGAGCTCTCGGAGGCTGCGCTCGCCGCGCCGGCGATCCTGTTCGAGCCGCGCAAGAGCTGGTGGTACGTTCCGCGCCGGCCGCTCGGCGGCGATGGGGTCGCCGAGCAGGGCGCGGCCGAGTACCTGGCGCCCAATCCGCCCTTCGGCGCCGTCTTCACCTACTACTTGCAAGCCGACCTCGAATCACGCACCGAGCGGCGGCGAGCCGCCGAGAAACCGCGCATCGCCAAGGGCGAGGACACCCCGGTGCCGCCGTGGGATGCGCTCGAAGCCGAGCGGCGCGAGCCCGATCCGGCGATCCTGCTGCTGGTCCGCGACGCCCGGGGAGCGATCGTCCGCCGAGTCCCCGGCCCGGCCAAGAAGGGCTTCCACCGCGTCGCCTGGGATCTTCGCTTCCCACCCACCGCGGCGGTCACCGAACCGCCCAAGCCGCGCGATCCCGACGAGGATTTCGCGGACAGTGGAGCGCTCGCCGCGCCGGGCACTTACACCGTCGAGCTCGTGCAGCGGGTCGACGGCGCGACCATCTCCATCGCCGGCCCGCAACCGTTCGAAGTGGCGCCGCTGCGCGCGCGCGGGCTGCCCGGCGCGCCGCCCGCGGAGGTCGCCGCCTTCGGCCAGCGGCTCGCCGCAGCCAACCGGACCTCGAGCGCCCTGCGCTCGGCGCTCGACGAGGCGGTCGAGCGGCTCGAGCTCATGCGCGTCGCGCTCGAGCGCTCGACCGGGCCGACCGAGCTCGACGCGGCGGTCCACGGGCTCCGTCAGGAGCTCCATGCGCTCGACGAAGCGCTCTCCGGCAGCCGAGCGAAGGCGGAAGTCTCCGAGCCCGACCGCATCACCGTCGGCACGCGCCTCGGCGTCGCCGACTTCGGGACCCGTTTCTCCACCTACGGACCGACGCCGACCCACCGACGCGCGCTGGAGCTCGCCGAACTGGAGCTCGCCGAGCTCAAGGCACGGCTCGACGGCCTGCTCGACGACCAGCTGCCGGCGCTCGAGCGACGGCTCGACGAGGCCGGCATCGCCTGGACGCCCGGGAGAGCGCTGCCTTAGGCCGCGATCTTGCAGTCGAGGCTGCCTCACAGGTCGTTTCGGCCGGTCCGCCGGCCGGCGGCGCGGAGGAGGATCGCATGCGCACCTTCGACGATTTGCCGGGCGAGCGGACGGAGCCGATGCGGCTCGACGAGAACCCGACCGCGGCGCGCCGTGCCGCTCCCTGGATCGTCCTCGCGGCCGTGGTGATCCTGGTCGCGGGCTACGCGGCATGGCGGACGACCCGTCCGGCGCCGGTCGAACCGGTCGCGGCGGCGCCTCCCGCGCCGGAGGCGTCCGCGACGGCGCCCGCGGCGCCGCTCGCCACGCGGCCGGCCCTCGCCCTCCCGGCCCTCGAGGCGAGCGACGAGCTGGTCCGCACCCTCGCGTCCCGCCTCTCGGCCCACCCGCGACTCGCCGCCTGGCTGGCCAACGAGTCGCTCGTCCGCCGCTTCGTCGCCGCAGTGGTCAATCTGGCGGCAGGCGAGAGCCCGGCGCCGCACTTGCGCTTCCTCACGCCCAGTGAGCCCTTCCGCGCGCGCACCACGGCCGCCGGCACCACCATCGATCCGGCGAGCTACCGGCGCTACGACGCGCTGACCGAGCTCTTCGTCTCGCTGGACACCGCAGGCTGCGCCGGGCTCTTCCACGACCTCCACCCGCTGCTCGACGCGGCCTACGCCGAGCTCGGGTATCCCGGAACCACGTTCGACGAGACGCTGTCGCGCGCCATCGCCCGGCTGCTCGCCGTGCGCTTCCCCGACGAGCCGCTCGCCCTGCGCTTGAAGGTCACCACCTACGAGCTCGCCGACCCGCAGCTCGAGCAGCGCCCCGCGGCCGAGAAGCACCTGCTGCGCTTCGGGCCGCAGAATCTCGCGCGCGTGCAGGCGAAGCTGCGCGAGATCGCCGCGGCGCTCGACCTGGCGGTCGGCAACGGAGACGCTTGACTCAGGGCTCGGTCGACGTCCAGGCGAGGGTGTCGCCCGACTCGAAGCCGTCGCGGAAGAGCGCGACGATCTCGTAGAGATCGATCTCCGCCGGGTCGTTGGTCACGCTGAAGCCCGCCGCGAGCAGCCGGCTCATCGACTGATCGAGGTAGACGCGGAATGCGCTCGCCGGATCGTCCGGGTCGGCGGAGGGTGCCGGCCAGGGCGGCGCATAGCCGTTCGACAGGAACGCCGGCACCAGGATGTTGGCGACCGCCCAGCGGTCGGCGGCGACCGGGTCGAGGCTCGCCACGAGCTCGTCGCGCCGCGTCGCTCCGGCGTAGGGGGTGGCGGGACCGGTGAACGGATCGCCATTCACCCAGATCGCGTCGAGCAGGTTGAGATCCGGCGGGCGGATCTCCCCCATCACCGCGCCCAGCAGGCCGTAGCGGATGGCGCCGTGCGATCCGGTGCCCAGGTAGTTGGTGACCAGCCCCATGAAGTTCTTGACGCAGGCGGTCGCGCCGTAGACCGCATGGTGCGACTTCAGCACCGGCAGGTTGATCAGCTTGAGCCGTTCGCGGTCGTAGCTGCCGCTTCCCGGGTTCCAGATCCCGTCCCGCAGGCTCACGTAGGTGCCCGCCGCGCTGCGGAACTTCGGATAGGAGAGGCGTCCCTGCAGGGTCGGATCGTAGGGGTAGACCACGTAGCCGTCGGCGAGGTCGCCGCTCGAGTATTCGCCGACCTCGACGCTCTTGACCGCCGTCCAGTCGAAGTGCGAGACCTCGTGGCCCAGGCCCTGGAAGTGCAGCACCACGTCGTGCGGCGAGAGGGTGTGGTCCTCGGCGTTGTTCGTCGCGCGATCGAAGTTGGCGACCGCCGCGAACTGCGCGTTCTCCGCCACCACCACCTCGCCGGCGAAGCCGTCGGGGTGATCGACCAGCACGCGCAGCAGCCCGCGCAGCAGGTCGGTGTTGCTGCCACCGCGCTCGGACCACTGGTAGTTGATCTTCACGATCACCACGTCGTCCGCCGCGACGATGCCGTCCGGCCCCGACAGGTCGGTGACCTGGGCGGAGCGGTAGATCTTGAGTCCGCGCCGCCCCATCAGGGCGACCAGATCGTCGAGACAGGCGAAGCGGTCCCCCGCGGGGAGCTGAGTGCAGCCGGCGGCGTGGAAGACCTCGGCGCGATAGCTCGCCGGCGCTTCGCGCGGCGGCCCCGGCGGCGCGGCGTCGACTCGCGTGCGGTAACCCCAGGCGACCAGCGCCGCGAAGAGCGCGACGCCGGCGGTCGCGAGGCCGGCCGGCGAGGCGAGGCGGCGGCGCAGCGCGATCAGGCCGGCGACCGCCGGCGCGCCGAAGGCGAGGCTGGCGGTGGCGAGCGCGGCGCGCTGGCAGGGGTAGGCCAACCGGCTCGGCCGCCTCCCGCTGCGCAGCAGGAGCCAAGCGAGGGCGAGCGCGCCGCTCAGCAGGGAGTTGGCGAGCAGCCAGCGCAGCGCCGTCCGCCGCCAGCCGCCGGGTCCCAGGGGCGGGTCGCCGGACGGCGGCGTGGAGCTCCGGTGCGGGTGCATGGCGAGCCTCCGCTCTCCCGCCGCGGCCCGGCCGGGCTTCGGAGGCCCGGGCGAGGCAGTGGCGGGAGGTCGGGCTCAGCTTGAGGTCCCGGACCGGCGCTCACAACCCCCTTTCGGGCGGGCGTCCGAGCCGCCGCGCGGGATCCGCCGGAGGTCAGGGCTTCTTCGGGCGCGAGAAGGTCCAGTGGAAGCCGTCGGGATCGTCGAGCGAGAAGGCGCGCCCCCACGCCGAGTCGGTCGGCTCCGCGGTGATCCGGGCGCCGGCGGCGCGGGCCCGCGCCGCCAGGGCGTCGACGTCCTGAGCCGTCCGGCACCAGAGACGGAAGCCCTCCCCCTTCTTGCGCTCGCGTCCCTTGGCCCAGTCGTCCTGACCGAGCCCGAGCTCGCAGTCGCCTGCCTTGAGCATGATGAAGACCAGCTTGCCGTCCTCCTCCCAGCGCTCGCCGGGGACGAAACCGAGGGCCCCGGTGTAGAACTCCAGGCTCCGTTCGAGGTCGTCGACCGTCAGACCCGGAGCATACGAGCGCAGCCGGAGGCTCTCCGGCTGGCGCCGCGGCTGCGGCTTCCGCTTGCTGCTGCTGGCTTTCGTCGTCGGCATGCGCTCTCCTTCGCGTCGGCGCGAACGAGGCTACCATCGCCGAGCGGCCGCGCCGCCGACGCCCGAACCGGGCTGATAAACTCATCCGTCGCCATGATTTCGGTCACCAACCTGAGCAAAGCCTGGGGCGCCGACACCCTCTTCGCGGGGGTCTCGCTGCAGCTCAATGCGGGCAGCCGCTACGGTCTGGTGGGCGCCAACGGCTCCGGCAAGTCGACGCTGCTCCGCATCCTGGCCGGCGAGGAGCTCGCTTCCGACGGCACGATCAACATGCCGAAGCGCGCCCGCCTGGGAGTGCTCAAGCAGGACCACTTCCAGTACGAAGAGACGCCGATCCTCGAGGTCGCGATGATGGGGCGGCACGACGTCTGGGAGGCGATCGTCGAGCGCGAACGCCTGCTCTCGCACGCCGACCATGATCCGGAGAGCGAGTTCGACACCGACCGCTATGCCGAGGTCGAGGATTTCATCCTGCGCAACGACGGCTACGCGCTGGAGGCGCGAGCGGGCGAGATCCTCGAGGGACTGGGGATCCCCACCAAGGTCCATCGCGAGCCGATGCGCGTGCTCTCCGGCGGCTTCAAGCTGCGCGTGCTGCTCGCCCAGTGCCTCGCCGCCGATCCCGACGTACTGCTGCTCGACGAGCCGACCAACCACCTCGACATCCTCACCATCCGCTGGCTGGAGAAGTTCCTGGTCGCCTTCCCGGGCTGCGCGATCGTCATCTCGCACGACCACCGCTTCCTCGACAACGTCGCGACCCACATCCTCGACGTCGACTACGAGACCATCCTGCTCTACCACGGCAACTACAGCCGCTTCGCCGAGGCCAAGGTCGAGGAGCGCGAGCGCAAGGAGACGGAGATCGAGAAGCGCGAGGCCGAGATCGCGCACCACAAGGAGTTCGTCGATCGCTTCAAGGCGAAGGCGACCAAGGCGCGGCAGGCGAAATCGAAGATGAAGCTGATCGAGCGCATCGTGATCGACAAGCTGCCGCAGAGCTCGCGTCGCTATCCGACCTTCAAGTTCCAACCGCGCCGCCCCTCGGGGCGCGCCGTGCTCACCCTCGAGGGCGTGTCGAAGGCGTACGGCGACAACCAGGTACTCTCCGACGTCTCGCTCACCGTGCAGCGCGGCGACCGGCTGGCGATCCTGGGCCCCAACGGGATCGGCAAGTCGACCCTGCTCAAGATCGCGATGGGCGTGGTCGAGCCCGATGCCGGGAAGGTCGAATGGGGCTACGAGACCTGGCCGGGATACTTCGCCCAGGACCACCGCGAGGCGGTCGAGTCCTCCGAGCAGACCGTGGAAGCCTGGTTCTGGGAGCTCGTGCCGGGCGAGACGATCTCCCTGGTGCGCGGCAAGCTGGCCGAGGTTCTCTTCCGCAAGGAGGAGGTCGAGAAACCGCTCCGCGCCCTCTCGGGAGGCGAAGCCGCGCGCCTGGTCTTCGCCAAGCTCTCGGTCACTCAGCCCAACGTCCTGGTGCTCGACGAGCCGACCAACCACCTCGACCTCGAGGCCATCGAGGCGCTGGTCGAGGGGCTCGAGGCCTACGACGGCACGCTCGTCTTCGTCTCCCACGATCGCTGGTTCGTCTCCCGCCTGGCCAATCGCATCCTCGAGATCTCCCCGCAGGGCATCCGCGACTTCGCTGGCAGCTACGACGAGTACGTCGAGCGCTGCGGGGACGATCATCTCGACGCCGAGGCCGTGATCGCCCGGGCGCGTCAGGAGAAGCGCCGCGAAGCGGCGACGCGAAAGAGCGCGCCCGCCGACGAGGCGGAACGGACCAAGCGGGCGAAGGCGCTCACCCGCGAGCGCGACAAGCTCACCGCCGCGATCGAGCAGGCCGAGCAACGCGTGCACGCGATCAACGAGCTCTTCTGCAACCCCGGGTTCTTCGACAAGACATCCCCCGGCGAGGTGAAGAAGCTCGAGACCGAGCAGAAGCAGCTCTCCACCCGGATCGAGGCGCTGCTGGCCGATTGGGAGCGCGTCGAGGGCGAGCTCGCCGCGGTCGAGAGCCGCGCCTGAGACAAGCTTGACGCTCCCCGAAGCAGGGGATACTTTGCAACGAGGCGACGACCCCTGAAGGCTCGAGAAGGGACCACGATGCTGCGATTCGCTTCGAACGGGCTTCGGCTCGCGTTGATTCTCGCCCTCGCCGGCTGCGCGACCTCGACGAGCCCGCCACCCGCCACGGCTCCGGTAGCGCCCGCCACGCCGCCCGTCGCCTCCCCCGAGGTTCTCGCCCGAGTGGGCGGCGAGGCGATCACGGTCGACGAGTTTCGCCGGGAGATGGAGCGCCGCGGCGGCCGGATTCCCGGCCAGTACGCCTCGGTCGAGCAGCGGCGCGTCCTGCTCGACGAGATGCTGCGCAACAAGGCGGCGCTGGCACGCGCCCGCGAGGCGGGTCTCGACCAGCAGCCGGAGACGCGCCTCGCGATCGAGCGCTTGCTGGTCGCCGGTTACCTCGAAGCCGAGCTCGAGCCGGCGCTCGCCGGGCTGAGCGTGACCGACGAGGAGATCGCGGCCTTCTACGCCGCGCATCGCGACGAGTATCAGACCCCCGAGCGACGCCGGGTGGCCTGGATCTTCTTCCAGGTCGGCGCCAAGGCCGAGCCGCCGCAAGTCGAGAAGGTGCGGCAACGCGCCGTCGACGCGCGTGCCGAGGCCGAGCGGCTGCCCGCCGGGACGCGCAACTTCGGCGAGATCGCCCAGCGCCTCTCCGAGGATCCGTCGACGCGCTACGTCGGCGGCGAGCTCGGCTGGCTCACCCGCGACCAGGCGGCGGGCTACCGCTGGGGACCCGAGCTCGTCGAGGCCGCTTTCGCCCTGGCCGAGCCAGGAAGCCTCTCGCCGGTCCTCCGCCACGAGAGGGGCTTCTACGTCCTCAAGCTGGTCGCTCGCGAGGAGGCGGCGCCGGCGCCGCTCGAGAAGCTCGCGTCCGGCATCCGCGCACGTCTCCTCAAGGAGCGCCGGGAAGCGGCCCGCGAGAGCTTCTACCAGGCTCTGCTCGCCGGGCTGACGGTCCAGGTGGACGAGGCCCGACTCTCGACGATCGCTCCCCTCTCCGGCCCCGTTCCGCCGCCTGCAGCTCCCCCGTCGCTGCCCAAGCGCTGACGGTCGCGGGCCCGCCATGAGTCGCGCCCCGGGAAGCGATGTCGCCGAGATCGTCTACGGGCCCGAGAGCCGGGTCGGCCGGCACCGGCGGATCGCCCGCGAGATGCGCACCGGGCTGGCCGCCGCCTGGCCCTTCGCCGCGCAGCAGCTGCGGCGCGACCTGCGGCGGCGCTATGTCGACTCCCGCCTCGGCTGGCTCTGGACGGTCGCCCCGGCGGTCGTTCTCGCCTTCTGGGCGACGCTGGCGGCGCGCGCGGAGATCCTCACCGTCGGCGCCGTCGTGATCGCCTATCCGGCCTGGGTGCTGCTCAGCCTGACCCTCTGGCAGACGTTCGCGGAGGCGATGAGCGCGCAAGTCGAGGGGCTGGCGAGCGAACGCCGCCTGCTCGCCCAGCTCGAGCTGCCCCCGGAGGGCCTCATCCTGGCCAAGGCCGGGGAGACGTTGGTGGGCTTCCTCGCCAAGCTGCTCGTGGTGCTCGCGGCGTTCGTCCTCTACCGAGTCGAGCTGCGTTGGTCGATGCTCCTCCTGCCGCTCCTGGTGCTGCCCAGCCTCCTGCTCGGCACCGCCTTCGGTCTCCTCCTCGCGCCACTCAACGCGCTCTATCGGGACGTCGCCCGTGCCTTGCCAACCGTGCTGACGCTCTGGTTCTTCCTCACGCCGGTCCTCTTCGCGATGCCCCGCTCGGGCCCCTTCCGGCTGCTCGTGCTGGCCAATCCGGTCACCCCCCAGATCGGCTTCGCGCGCGACCTCGCGGCGGGCGGGATCATCTCCCACCCGATCGGCGCCGCCACCGCCGCCGGACTCACCCTCCTGCTGCTCCCGGCGGGCTGGTACTTCTACCGCCTGGCGCTGCCTTACATCTTCGAACGCGCCGAGGCGTGAGCACCGCCGAACGGCGACGATGAGCGAACGCGCGCCGGCCGTCGCCCGCCTGGTCCGTTTCGGCGAGTGGTGGAATCACAAGCTGCCGCCGCTGCTTGCCGTGGCCTACCTCCTGCTCGGCCAACAGCCGGTTCCGCTCGCTCGCAGCGCCGGGGTGCTGGCGCTCTTCCTCGCCACCAGCGTGGCCACGGCCGCCTTCGGGCACCTGCTGAACGATTTCGCCGATCAGCACGCCGACCGCACAGCCGGCATCGCGCGCGGGCTGCACGACCTGTCACCGGCCGGGCGGCGCGCGCTGCTCGTCGTCGCGCTCGCCGCCGCCCTGCTGCCCTGGCTCGCGCTGCCGCGCGATCGCTGGAACGTCGCCTGCTTCGCCGCCGAGCTCGCCCTGCTCGCCGCCTACTCGCTGCCGCCCTGCCGGCTCAAGGAGCGGGGCGTCGGCGGAGTGATCGCGGACGCGCTCTACGCGCACGCCCTGCCGGTCGCCATCGCCGCCACCACCTTCCGCCTGGTCGGCGGCGAACACGGCGCCTGGTACGCCGCGTTCGCCGTGACGCTCGTGGTCTGGAAGCTCGCCCAGGGTCTCTGCGGTGCCCTGGTCGGTCAGATCCGTGGTCGGCGGGCCGATCGGCGCTCCGGGACGCGGACCCTGGTCTCACGGCTGGGCCCGCGGCGGGCGCTCGGCTGGGTCAATCGTCTCCTCCTGCCGCTGCAGGGCGCTGCCTTCCTCGCGGTCTGCGGGGTCGTCGCCTGGCGTCACCCCTGGTTCGCGCCGCTCTACCCGGCGTTCCTCCTCTGGACGGCCTGGAAGGTGCGCCGGCTCTGGCGCAAGCCCCGTTCGTTCCTCCACCGGACCTACCCGGGGTACATTCTGCTCAACGACTTCCACGAGCTCTGGATGCCGCTCCTCTGGTTGATTCCGGCCCTGGCGCGCGACCCGGCCTATGCCTGGGTGCTCGGCGCGCATCTGCTGCTCTTCCGCAGCGCACCGTCGCGCGCCCTGCGCGCGCTCGCGGCCCGGTTCGCGCGCGCCCGAGTGCGATGAGCGGTTACGTCTTCGTCGCCTGCGGCGCGGCGCAGCATCTGGCTCGGCTCGATCGCTCGCGAGCGATCCTCCGCCGCCTGACGGAGCGCCCGATCCTGGTAGTCACTGATGCGCGGCGCAATGCGCGCCCGCTCGGTGGCCCCGAGCCGGTGCTCGACGTCGCGATCCCGAGCGACCGATCGGATCGCCAGGCCGCCATCGAGCTGAAGACCCGGCTGCCCGAGATCCTCGACCGCGAGGGCCTCTGGTGCTACCTCGACACCGACGTCGTGGCCGCCGACCGCGGCGTCGACGAGATCTTCTCCTCCTTCGCCGCGCCGGTCACCTTCGCCGAGAACCTGACCCGAGCGGGCGCGACGCTGCGCCGCTTCAGCCCCTACGCGGTCGACTGTCCCTGCCGCGTCGAAATGGAGCGCCTCGACGCGTTCTTCGCCCGGCTCGACGAGCTCTCCGCCCTGCACCGCGCTCACCGCGATCTCGCCGGGCTCTCCGACCCGGCCTTCTACCGCGCGATGCGCTTTCGCGGCCGCCGGAGGTTCCTCGCCTGGGGACGCTGGTGGCACGGCGAGGCGACGGTGCGCGATGCCGCGGGCGAGCTCCGCTTCGCCCAGACCTGGCGAGCGGGGCAGCCGGAGCGCACCGTCTACTCCTTTCCCGGCTCGCCCTGGCGGCTCGTCCAGTCCCGGCCCGGCGGCGCGGAGAGTCGCTTCGAACACCGGAGCGGCGTCGTCTTTCGCTTCCGCCCGGACGACGGGCTGCGCGGCGGCGGCTACTGGGAGGACGAGCGCGGCGATTCCTTCCGCGAGCTCCTGACGGGGGATGCCTGGTGGTACCGCGCGGGGGAGGCGCGCCGGCGCCGCGGTGCCGATCCGGACGGCGGTGGCGACGCCTGGTTCGACGCCTCCGGCAACCTGCTCGGCGAATGCGATCACCTGGCCGAAGCTCTCGAACGGGATCTCGGCATCGCGATTCCCGACCGCCGTTGGCGCGCCTGGAACGGCGGCGTGTTTCTCTTCTCGCGCGCCGCGCGTGGCTTCTTCGCCGAGTGGCATCGTCTCTGTCGCGAGATCTTCGACCGGCCAGGCTGGGCGGCGCGCGACCAGGCGGCGCTGGTCGGCGCGGCGCACCGCCTCGAGCTCACCGGGCACCCGCTGCTTCCCCGCCGCTTCAACCGGATCGTCGATCCGCGGGAGGGGGCGAGCCGCGCGCTTCGTCTCGCCGACCTGCGCGCGCGTGAGCAGGTGCGCTTCCTCCACCTGCTGGAGGGGAACCCGGAGGCCGCGGAGCTGCCGCTCCAGAGCGAGCTCGCGGCCTGGCGCCACGAGCTCGGCGGCTGACTCAGAGCGCCGCGCGGCCGCGCGCCAGCGCCTCGAGCGCCAGCGCGGTCGAGAGCTCGGTCGAACCCCATCCGACGTCGCACGCCGGACCGTTGCAGTAGAGGATCTCGCGCCGCCAGAGGCCGTCCTCCGAACGTAACGAGAGGACCTCGCCGAGCGCCGCGGCGAGCCCGGCGGGCGGCGCGCCGAACGCCAGCCGCGCGGTGAGTCCGAGCGCGCTCGCGAGCCCCGGGGGGACCGCCGGCGACCGCGCCGCGAGCCGCGCCAGCACCCGCTCGCGGGTCGCGGCGAGCCGCGGGATACCCGCCTCCCAGAGCAGCCCCAGAGCGACGTAGAGGCTGAGCTCCAGCGGATACCACTTGTCCGCTCCCCGCTCGCGCCCCGCGGCGACGAGATCGATCAGCCAGTCGAGTGCGCGCCGCGTCTCCGGCCGGTCGCCCAGCCAGATCAGCGCGTGCGCGTTGACGACCGAGTCGACGTCGTCCCGCGTCGCCGGCGTCGCGACGTAGAGTGGATCCGTGGGCGAGCGGAAGCGTCGCTCGCGCCACAGGCGGCGGAGCGCCGCCGGACGACGCAGGTGACCCCAGCGCGGCACCACGAAGGTGAAGAAGCGGCCCCGCCGGTCGCGGTTTCCCAACAGGGCGCCGCGCGGCGCCACGACACGGCGACCGAATCGCCGCAGCACGTCGAGCACGCTGGCCGTGTCGTCGACGTCGGGGGGAAGCCCGCCATACTGCACGCTGTGGCTCGACCAGAAACCCCACAGCCCCTCTCCCTGATCCTCGGCGGCGAGAAAGTCGAGCATCCGCCGCACCAGCTCGCTCTCCCGCGCCTCCGGCACCGCGGCGAGGGAGCGCAGCGCCATGGCGGTCGCGAACGGCGAGCTGTCGCAGCGCGGCACCAGCACGTCGCCCCGCGTCGCCGGCGCTGGCAGCTCGCCATGCGGCCGCAGACGGGCGGCGAGCTCCGAGAGCCCGTGCGCGATGGCGCGGTCGATCTCGCTCTGCAGGCTCGGCATGGTGACGTCGGAGGGTCCTGCCGGCAAGCTATCACGCGGCCGCGGCAGGCGAGCTCGCCCGAGGCCCTGCGATAGACTTCGCGCGTTCCATGAGCCAGCCGCGCCACTCGGCCGCCGCACCTCGCGCGAGGGCCCCGGGCCCGCCACGCCTCGAAGTGCGCGGGCTCGCCAAGCGCTACTGCCGAGATCTTCGCCGTTCGCTGCGCTATGGCTTCGCGGACATCGCGCGCGAGCTCGTCGGGCGCCCGCGAGACGAGCTGCGCGAAGCCGAGTTCTGGGCCCTGCGCGACGTCTCCTTCGCCATCCCGGCGGGCGAGTGCGTCGCCGTCCTCGGTCCCAACGGGGCGGGCAAGAGCACGCTGTTGCGGCTGATCCAGGGTCGCCTGGCGCCGGATCGCGGCGAGATCGTGGTGCGTGGCCGGGTCGCGGCGATCGGCGACGTCGGCGTGGGACTCGATCCGCTGCTCTCCGGGCGCGACAACGTGCTGCGCGCCGCGACGCTGCGCGGGCTGGCCCGCGACGAGGCCGCGCAACGCTACGCCACCATCGTCGAGTTCGCCGGACTCGGCGATTGGATCGCCGCGCCGGTACAGACCTACAGCTCGGGCATGCGGGCCCGCCTCGGCTACGCGGTGGCGGCGCACCTCGATCCCGACCTGCTGCTCATCGACGAAGCCTTGGCGGTGGGCGACGTCGCCTTCCGCCGCCGCTGCCTGCGCCACCTCGGCAACCTGGTCGAACGAGGCTGCGCGGTGCTGCTGGTCACCCACGACCTCTACGCGGCGCAGATCCTCTGCTCCCGCGCCCTGCTCCTCGAGCGCGGCGAGGTCCGCTTCCTCGGCCCGACCGAGGAGGCGGTGGCGCGCTACCTCGAGGACCATCCGCCCGACGGCGGGGCCCGGGCCGCGGGCGAGGCACCGCGCGACCCGTCGATCGACGCGCCGGTCGACATTCTGCGCATCGCGCTCGAGGACCTCGACGGCGGCGCGCCGCAGACCGGCCATCCGGCGCGGGTCCGCGTGCGCTATCGGTCGCGCCAGGCGATCGACGATCTGCCCTGGGGATTCCAGATCTGCAGCGCCGACCAGACGATCGAGATCGCCCACGGCCTGGGCGCGCTGGAAAGCGACGGCCAGCGTCTCGTCGCCGGCGAAGGGGAGCTCGCCTGCCGCATCCCCCGCCTGCCGCTGCTGCCCGGCACCTACGGCCTGCGCGTCGGGCTCGCCGATCCGCATCGCCGGACCCTGCTGGCGCGCTTCGGCTACCGGGAGGGCCCGAGCTTCTTCACGGTACGCGAACCGCGCGACGGCATCACCTCGCTGGTGCGGCTCTCCGGAGCCATGATGACCATCGCGACCGAGCCCGAGGTCTAGGAGCCGTCGAGCGGGAGATCAGCGCGCGGATGCGCGCGTGGAGCTCCGGCTCGCACACCGAGACGTCGAAGCGCGCCCGCGCCGCCGCGGCGGCGGCACGTCCCATCCGGTCGCGCAGCGCGGGGTCGCCGCCCAGGCGTTCGATCGCCTCGGCCAGGGCCGCCGGATCCCGTTGCGCGACGATCAACCCCGTGGCTCCGTCCTCGACTGCCTCCGGGATCGAACCGGAATCGGTCGCGACGCTCGGCAGACCCGACGCCATCGCCTCGAGCAGCGCGGTCGGGATGCCGTCCTTGTCGCCGCTCGCCGTCTCGACGAACGGGGCGACGAAGAGGTGCGCCGCCGCGAGGTGGCGCACGACCTCCGGGAAGGGCAGCCAGCCGTGCAGTCGAATCGCCGACTGCAGCTCGAGCCGCGCGATGCGCTCGACCAGCGCCTGCTTCTCCGCGGCGTCGGCGGTCGAGCCGGCCGCCGCGTCCCCCACCAGGTCCCAGCGCACCATCCGTCCGGCGGCGCGCAGGCGGGCCAGCGCCTCGATCAGCACCGGCAGCCCCTTCTTGGGGTCGATCCGGCTCACCGTCACCAGCCGCAGCGGTTCACCCGGGGCGGGTCCCGAACGCGCGACGAAGGGGAGGCGCGAGGTGTCGATGGCGTTCGGCTTGACCAGGATGCGCGGCGCGCATCCGGGGGAGAGCGCCGCGAGCTCGCCCGCGATGCGCCGTGACGTCGCGACGAGCAGGTCGGCGCGCCCGAGCTGCAGCGGGACGAGCTTGAGCGGGGAGTCGGCGAGCTGGTGGTCCGCGTAACAGCTCACCCCGCGCGGTAGCCCGAGCAGCTGCTGCGCCACGAAGGCGGCGAGACTCCCCTCGTAGAAGAAGTAGCTGTGCAGGTAGTCGGCTTCCCAGCGCTCCGCGAGGCGCGCGACGGAGAGGGCGCGCAACACCTGCGGATGACCGAGCAGCTCCCCCTCCGGCCAGCCGAGCGCCGCCTGCAGGGTCGCGACGAGCTCCGCCAGCGCCGCGCCCCGCGTCGAGGCGAAGTGGTCGAGATCGCGCCGCGACCGCGTCGGATCGGCGTCGAGGTCGACGAAGCTCGCGCGCAGGTCCGCGAGATCGGGTGGCAGGGCTCGGGGATCACCGGCTCGGCCGCGCACCAGGCGCAGCTCGAATCCGGCGTGCGCCAGCTCCGCCAGCTCCTGATAGACGAACTTCTGGGTGAAGGTCGGCACCACCCAGGTCGCGAGGGCGAGAAGGCGCGGCCGCTGAGCGGGCGAACGGCCGCTCATGCCGCCACCTGCCGATAGATCGCCAGGGCCTGGCGGGCGACCGCTTCGTCGCCGAACTCCGTCTCGACCCGTCGTCGGCCCGCGGCCGCCAAACGCTCGCCCAGCGCGCGATCGTCGAGCAGGCGCTCGATCGCCTCGAGCAGCGCCACCGGGTCGCCCGGCGGCACGAGCAGCGCCGAGATCCCGGCCTCCACCAGCTCCGGCACGCCGCCCACGTCGCTCGCCACCAGCGGAGTGCGCGCGGCCATCGCCTCGAGCACCACGTAGGGGCAGTTCTCCCAGAGGCTCGGCACCAGGATCAGATCGGCCTGTCGCATCGCGGCGCGCACCTGCGGCAGCGGCAGCGCTTCGAGGTGGTGGAACGATCCCCGGCGAATCGCCTGCTCGAGCCGCGGCCGGATCGCTCCGGCGTAGTGGCCGAAGAGGTCCCTGCCGACCGCAACCATCGCCAGGTCGCGCCGGGCGAGGAGTCGGGCCGCGACCTCGGCCCAGATCTCGATCCCCTTGCGGCGCTCGAGCCTTCCGGCGAAGAGGACGATCGGTCGCCCCGGCGGCAGGCGAAGCGTGCTCCGCAGATCGAAGTCCGAAGGAGCGTCGGCCGCGGCGAGGTCGACCCCGTTCGGGATCACCGCCGGCGGGGCGCTCCCGCGGGGGAGCTCGCCCAGCTCGCGCAGCCGCTCCGCCAGGAACCGCGAGGCGCTGACGGCGACCGTCGCGGTGCGCGCCGCGCGGCGCTCGAGCCCGGCGCAGAGCCACCGGTCGCCCGGCGCGACGTCGTAATGAGGCAGGATCAGGGCGGCCGGCGAATGGAAGCGGACGACGCTCCGTCCGCGCGCGAGCTCGCCGAGCAGGAGCCCCTCGGCGCCACACTCCGGGAACTCGATGACGTCGAGCTCGTGGCGGGCGAGCAGTTGCGCCAGACCGTCGGCCATCTGGATCGCGTTGGCGAGGCGATTGCGCGACCACCAGAGTCCGAGGCGGGCGCAGAGCTCGGTCGCGACCGAGCCCCCGGACTCCAGAGCGTGCCTCCAGACCCGCACTCCGTCGTGATGCGCGGCGCGCAGCGCGCCGGGCCCGGCCGCGCCGCAGAGCACGTGCACTTCGTGCCCGAGCCGCGCCAGGGCGCGCGCCTGCGTCCAGGTGTAGGTTCCGATGCCGCCGAAACCGGTCTCGGGCGGGTACTCGTACGACAGCAGGGCGATCCGCAACTGACGCCTCAGGGGATCCGGCCGGCGATCGAGGTGAGCCGCACGAGCAGCGGAAGCCCGTCCGGGGGCGTGCGCGACATGGCGATGCGGAGCGCCGCGAGCGCCGGCTCCCGGCGCCCTTCGGCGATCTCGAGCAGCGCGAGATCCCGCATCGCCGTCGGATCTCCCGGACGCGCCGCGGCGAGCCCCTCGAGCAGGGCCCGCGCCCGCCGGGGCTCGAGCTCGCGGCCGGAGCGGAACGCCGCCAGCGCCCCGTCCACGTCGCCGACGGCGAGCTTCGCCCGGCCGAGCAGGAGCTGCGATTCGAGCGAGCGGGGCGCCAGCCGCAGGCTGGTCGCCAGCTCCTCGACCGCCTCGGTGCCACGTCCCAGGGCGAGCAGCGTCGCCCCCAGACCGCGATGCGCCATGGCGCTCTGCGGATCCCGCGCCAGCGCCCGCCGGTAGTAGCTCTCCGCCTGCGCGAAGCGCTCGCCGCGCGCCGCTTCGTCCGCGCTCTCCCCCCAGCGCGCCTGGAGGTGCCCGAGCTCGAGCGGATAGACCGCGGAGAGCGGGTGCGCCTCGGCCGCCGAGCTGAGCTCCTGCGCCGCCCGGGTGTACTCCGCCTCGCGTCGCTCCCCGGGCGGGGCGGCCTCGGCGGCGCGCATCCGGACCCGGACCAGCGAGAGCAGCGCGTCGTCGAGCCAGGGCGTCGCCCGCCGGGCCTCCTCGAGCCGGCGCGCCGCGAGCTCGAGATCACCCGCGACGAGCGCGCTCCGTCCCTCCTTGAGCGCGACGCTCGCCGCCAAACCACGCGCCGGACCCCAGGCGGCGAGCAGCAACAGGGTTGCCGTCGCGGCGGTGAGGAGCCCGACGCGCCAGTGACCGCCGTACGGTCGCGCCGGGCGTCGCGCCGCGAGGCTCCAGGCGAGCGCCAGCAGGGCGAGCAGGAGGCCGGTCCCCGCGAGGGCGACGAGGCCGCGCCCCGGCGCGGCGCGGGTCAGGAGCAGGAGGTGGACGACGAGGTAAGCCAGTGCCCAGAGCCCCGCGAGGCGCGCCGAGCTCCGCCAAGCGGCCGGCGACCGGCGCTCTCCGCTGGCCCAGGCGAGCGCCAGGCCAAGGCCGCCGATGAGCAGCAGGAGGATCGGCGGAGCCGGCGGCTCGCCGCTGCCGACCTGCGGCGGCACCCAGACCGCGAAGACGAGCAACGCCAGCGCGGCACCACCGAGCAGACCGCGCACCCGTACGGCGGTGCCTTCCCCGAGCGCGCGCTCCTCCTGCGCCGCGCGTGTGGCCGGCGACGGCGGAACGCTCACTCCGGCGCCTCGCCGGGCGCCGGCGAGCAGCGCGAACGTCACCCAGGTGACCAGCGCCCCCGCCGCCGTGGCGACTCCCGTCGACAGCGCGACGCTCTGCCCGACCAGGCCCGCGGCGAGGGCGGCGATGCGATATCGCTCCGCTGCCGCGAGCTCGCCCGACGCGATCTTCCTCAGCAGCCAGAGGGCGGTGACCAGCGCGCTCGCGAGCAGGCCGAGGTCGGCCAGGGCGCCCAGCGCGCCGCGGGCGAGTAGCGCGTCGAGCGCGGCGTTGTGGGCCCGGTCATGGAAGAGATCGGGCCGCCAGAGCCGTCCGGGGAGCTCGGCCGGGAGGTACGGCGGCACGATCAGCGCCAGACTCTCCTGGCCGTAGCCGACCAGCCAGCGGGCCGGCGATCCCTCGCCGATCCGCTCCGTCACGGCGCGCCAGAGGAGGAGGCGCTGGGACGCCGTGCCACCCAGTGCATCGGCCCGCATCGCCAGCCCGGCAAGCGCACCGAAGCTCAACGCCGCCGCGAGCAACGCCGCCACGGCGGCACCACGTCGCCTTAGCGCCGCGGTGGAGGCCACGATCAAGAGCGTCGCGAACGCCGCTCCAGCGGCCAGCAGGCCGAGCCCGGCGCCGCGCGAACGGGTGAGCAGCGCGACCGCGAGCGTCGCGAGCACGAGCGTCGTGGCGGCGAGGGTCGCGGACCGGCGGCGTTCGCGCCAAGCGAGGAGCGCGCGCCCGAGAGCGAGCGGGAATCCCCAGATCAGGAGCTGGCCGAGAAAGAGCGGATTGCCCTGGGTCGCGATCGGCCGTCCCTGCCACGCCTCCTGCCAGCGCAGTGGATCGAGCCCGAGAACCTGCAGGGCACCGTAGCCGGAGAGCAGCGCCAAGCCGACGATCAGCGCCTCCTCGAAGCGATCACGGCGCTCGCGCCGGGCGAGCCGTGGCGCGAGCAGGAGAGCGAGCCCGACGACCGCGAGCTCGCTCGCCAGGCCCCCCAGCCGGGGGGAGGCGCCGAGCAGGCTGCGCTCGCGATCCACCGAGGCGAACGCCGAGATCGCCGCCGAGAGCCCCCAGAGCAGGCCGCAGCGCTCGATCGCGGTCAGCCCGCCGAGCCCTGCCGGTCGATCGCCGGCGGGTCGCGCCGCCCGATCGGCGCCGCCGGCGTGCCGCCAGAGGGCTCCGCCGAGCGCCAGCAGCGCCAGCCCCTGCAGCGCGAAGTTGCGTTCGACCTCGAGACCGAGCTCACCGTAGGGGCTGAGCCAGAGCAGAGCGACCAGCACAGCCACCAGGCCGGCCGCCTCGACGACGCTGTCTCCCGCGGAGTCCGACCTGGGGGAGGTCACCGGCCCGCCCCCTCATCTTCCCGCGGCGGGCCGAGGAGGCCGCGCCAGAAACCGGACCCCCAGGCGAGGTGCATCGTCGCGAAGACGATGGGCAGCCGCCAGGGCAGCCCGCCCTCCTCGCCGCGTGGCGCGATCGTCGCCGCGCCCACGGTCGCCATCAGGTAGGCCCCCGCCACCGCGGGGAAGCTCCAGGCGAGACCCGATGGAACACCCCCCGGGAGCAGGGCCGCGAGGCTCGCCGCGAGCGCCAGCGCGAGCCCGGCGACGAGCGCCGGCGCGGCGAGCTGCCGCGCGCGCAGGGAGCGCGGATGACGGCGCAGCATCTGGAGCTTCCAGAAACCGTAGTCGAAGAACTGGCGCCAGAGGGAGGAGAGATCGGAGCGCACGAGATAGGTCGAGCGTACGGCCGGATCGACCAGGATGCGCCCCCCGGCGCGCCGGATGCGGAAGTTCATCTCGTAGTCCTGGTTGCGCACCAGGTCGGGATTGAACTCGCCGACGCGTTGGAAGAGACCGATCGGGAAGGCACCGAGATAGACGGTATCAACCTCCTCGACCTGTCGCGCGAAACGGAAGCGCGCCGTGCCGACGCCGAAGCGACTGCGCATGGCGAGCGCGATCGCACGCCCGGAAGGCGTCGCTCCCGCGGGCTCCATCGGCCCGCCGACGTTGTCGGCGCCGGAGGCGACGAGCCGCTCGACGCAGCGGCGCACGTAGTCCGGCGCCACCAGGGTGTGCGCGTCGATGCGCAGGAGATACTCTCCGTGCGCCGCGCGCAGGCCCAGGTTGAGGGCCGCCGACACCCGACCGCCCGGGTTCTCCAGGCGCCGGAAACGGCCGTCCAGGGCGACGAACCGCTCGAGGATCTCCGGCGAACGATCGCGCGAGCCGCCGTCGACCACCAGGAACTCGAGCAACTCGGCCGGATAGTCCTGGCGGCGTGCCGCCGCGAGGCAGGCCTCCAGCGAACGCTCTTCGTCACGCACCGGAATCACCACGGTCACCCGCGGCCATTCGGTCTCGGTCGATCGCCCGCTCATCGCGCCGCCTGCCGGGCGAGGAGCTCGCGATAGAGCGCCAGCGTCGTCTCGCCGGCCTGCCGCCAGCTCCAGCGCTGGCGGGCCGCGGCGCCGACGCGCGCACCGAAGGCATCGGCAGCGCCGCGCTCCGCCAGCCAGCGCCGCAGACCCGCGGCGAGCGCCGCGACGTCGCCCATCGGAACCAGCGCCTCCGCGCCCGCCTCGCCCAGTTGCTCCGGCAGGCCGCCGACCCGGCTCGCCACCACGGCACGGCCGGCGGCGAGCGCCGCCGAGAGCACCGCGCTCTGCGACGCGCGACGATAAGGCAGCACCACGACGTCGGAGGCGACGAGGTACTGCTCGAATCGCCCGGCGGAGAGGAACTCGAGCTCGCAGCGCACCCGTCCGGCGACGCCGGTCCGCTCGATCGCCCCGGCGATCGGCGCCCAGGGCATGGCCGGCAGACCGGCCACCACCAGGAGCGCCGACGGCATCGATTGCGCCACCTGGGCGAAGGCCTCGACGAGCCAGTCGAGCCCCTTGTCTTCGCGGATCAGTCCGGCGAAGAGCGCGACCGGCGCCGAGGCATCGAGCCCGAGGCTCCGGCGCGCCTCCTCGCGGCGCAGGGTTCCGGCCTCCCCCACCCCGGGCGGAATCGTGTGGATCCGCCCGGAAGATCCCGCGCCGCGCGCCCGCAGATCCTCGGCGACCGCGGACGACAACGCCACCAGCGCGTCGGCCGACGCGACCAGCCGTCGCCTGGACCGGCCTCCCGCGACTCGGCCGCTGCGCAGGCTCCCGTTGTGCTCGCTCAGCACCAGTCTGGCGCCGGTCCGCTCGAGCGCCTGCGCGACGGCGACGCGGTCGACCGGCGGCAAGGGCGTCCACTGGAGGTGCACGATCGCCGGGCGCTGGCGCTCGATCTGGCGCACCGTGCGCTGCCAGCCGGCGGGATAGGAGAGTCCTCGCGCCAGGCGGCGCAGGAAGCGACGGGCGGGTTCGCCGGTGGGCGCCGGGCCGGCCGCGAAGGTCTCGTGGCGTCGATAGCCGTGCGCCGCCGGCCAGCCGCCGCCCGGCGCCGGCGAGGTGAACAGCTCGAGCTCGCAACCGGCCGCCGCGAGCGCCCGGCAGAGGGCATCGTCGTGGGCCACGCTCCAGGCTCCCGGATCGAGCATCGCGACGCGGAGCGCCGCGCTCACGTCAGCACCTCACGGTAGAGCGCCGCGAACCGGCTCGCCATCGCGTCGGCGGAGAACTCCGCGAGCGCCCGGCTGCGGGCGCGCGCACCGCACGTGATGGGCTCCTCGCCGCCGGCCGCGAGCCAGGTCAGCCCGTCGACCAGGGCGTCGAGGTCCTCGGCCGGCAGCAGCCAGCCCTCGCGCCGGTGCGCGATCGCTTCCGGAACTCCGCCCACTGCGGTCGCGACGATCGGCCGCCCGAGCGCCATCGCCTCGAGCAGCACGTACGGCAGCCCCTCGCGGCGCGACGGCAGGACCACGCCGTCCGCGGCGGCGAGGAGCCCGGCGACATCCGTCCGCTCGCCCAGCCAGCGCACCGCCGGCGCGACGCCCAGGCGTCCGGCGAGCGCCTGCAACGACGCCCGCTCGCGGCCCTCCCCGGCCACCACCAGGCGCAGCGCTTTTCCCCTCCGCCGCGCCTCGGCGAGCGCGCGCAGCAGCAGGTCGAAGCCCTTCTGGCGCTCGAGCCGCCCGATCGCCAGGACCGCGGGACCCTCGGAGGCCGGGCCCAGCGCCTCGCGCGCCGAAGGCAGCTCACGTCGCGCCCGCCGCTCGAGGCCCGCCACGTCGATCCCGTTCGGCACGGTCACCGCTCGGCGCGCCACGGCCGCCGGGAGCTCCTCGGCGACGGCGCGAGCGACCGCGATGACCCGCGCCGCGCCGCGCAGATGCCAGCGGTCGAGCCGAGCGTAGAGACGGGCCCGCCAGGTCGCGCGGGTATGGAGATGCAGCGTCGCGAACCAGGGGAGGGACCGCGACCGCGCGGCGTGGGAGGCCACCCAGTCGGCCTTCGGATCGTGCCCGTGCAGCGCCGCGATGCCACCCTGATCGATCCGGCGGACGAGGGCGCGCCGCGCCGCGGAGCCGCGCCGATCCCTGTCGTCGACTTCCCAGGCCGGGACGCGGCGCGCCGCGAGCTCGGCGAGGAGCGGATGCGGCGCCTCCCGGCCGGGCGCCCGGCGATGGAGCAGCACGACCTCGACCGGAACGCCGAGACCGATCAGGCGCGGCGCGAGCTCCAGGAGATGCCGCTCCGGTCCGGCCAGCGTCCGGCTGCCACGAACGTGCAGGATCCGCCGGCTCAGGCCCTCGCGGCGCGCCGCGCCGCCTCCGCCAACCATGCTTCGTAGGCCTCCTCGAGCTTTCGCGTGCTCGTCCGCGCGTCGAACCGGCGCTCCACCGTGCGGCGCCCCTGCGCCCCCATCGCCTCGCAGCGTGCCGGATCGGAGAGCAGCGCGAGGATCGCCGCGCCGAGTGCCTCGGGTTGGCGCGCCGGCACGAGCCGCCCTTCGACGCCGTCGGTGAGCGCCTCGGGGACGCCGCCGACCGCCGTCGCGACCACCGCCCGGCGCGCGGCGAACGCCTCGAGCAGGGCCGCCGGCAGCCCCTCGACGTGCGACGGCAGGACCACCAGATCCGCCGCCGCCAGCAGCCGCGGCATCTCCTCGCGCCAGCCGAGCCACTGCACGGTTCCACCCAGGTCGAGCGCGTCCGCGCGCGCGGCGAGAGTCGCTCGCAACGGACCCTCTCCCGCGCAGAGCACCTGCAACCCCGGGATCGCTGCCCGCACGCGCGGCAGCGCCGCGAGCAGATCCGCGTGTCCCTTGACCGCCTGCAGGCGCGCCGGCACGAGCACGATCCTGGCAGCTTCGGGCCATCCCAGCTCGCGCCGGGCCGCGGAACGGGACTCCCGACCGAAGTCTGCCCACTCGATGCCGGCGTGGATCACCCGGATCGCCCCGCCCGGGACACCGCGCCCGAGGAGCTCGCCGCGCTGCGCCTCCGAGGCCGCCACGAAGCGGGTGCCGCCGTCGAGCAGCGCGTCGGCCAGTCGGCGCAGCAGCGGCGGCGGGGCCGGCTGCGACCAGTCGTGCGCCACGGTCAGACGCACCCCGGCGAGCCGTCCGGCGAGCCGCAGGTAGGGGCTCGCGCGGCTGTAGAGCGGAACGTGGAGGATGTCGCAACCGAGCTCGCGCAGCTCGCGCGCCAGGACCGCGACCGCGGGCAGGTCGAAGCGGCGCCGCAAGCGGCCGAGCGTACGTACGTCCCAGCCCTCGGCCCGCGCCCGCGCCACCAGACTGCCCTCACCGCGCGCGCAGAGCACCACCGGCCGGAAGCGCTCCCGGTCGAGGTGCCTGCAGGTGACGAGGGTGAGACGTTGGGCGCCGGCGTCGGCGAGATCCAGAAATCCGAAGACCAGGCCGCGCGGAGCTCCGGGCATCTCGCCTTGGAGCTCCGCGCGCGCGGTCGGAGGGTCGCTCAGGGGAACGTCAAGCTCCACAGCGACGTGTCGCCCGACTCGAAGCCATCGGCGAACAGCACCCCGACTTCGCGGTGGAAGAAGACGCGATCGAAGCTCGCGTCGAAATCGGGCGCCGATCCAGCCACCACCAGGTAGCTGACGAAGGCCGAGCGGGCTCCCGTCGGCGGCGTCGTGAGCGCGACGCCCAGATCCGTCCAGACTCCGCCGCTGTCGCCCACCAGCGCCGGTCCCAGGACTTCGCTGCCCAACGGCGTGACCGTGCAGTTGGTCGAGCCGTAGTACTGCGCCTGCGCGAAGCCTTGCGGATCGGTGGGCAGCGCGCTCGCGATGCGCGCCCGTCCGCCGAAGACGTAGTCCAAGGCCTCGTCGATCGCCACGCACTGCGACACCGCGTAGACCTGCGTTCCCGCCTCGAGCTCCATGATCACCGAGCCCGAGACCGTCCAACCGTCGGCGTCCTCGCTGTCGAAACGCACCGACCCCGAGGCCGGTGGCAGCGCCAGCCAGTTCGCCAGGCTGGCGTCGAAGTTGGGGTTCTTCAGCAGGTTGGTCGCGAGCACCGTGAAGGGCAACGTCAGGTCGTCGCCACCCGTGCCGTTACCGTCGCCATCCAGCGGATTCGGCACCGGCGCGAGATCGACGATCGACGTCGACCCGCAGATCAGCAGACGGTAGTTGCCCTCCGGCAAGGCGTCGCCGCCGTTGATCTTGGCGACCGCGCTGCGCGTGGCCGCGAAGTAGAGCACCGAGTTGGTCGGCACCAGGAGGTCGTCGCCCAGCAGCGCGACGCAGGTCGCGGTCTGGAAGACGCCGTCCGGACCTGGCCGCAGGACCTTGAAGTTCGCCGGGTTGGTGACGTCGTCCGGATCCGAGTCGCCGGCCGGGTCGGCCACCGGCTCGCTGAAGGTCACCACCAGTTGGGTGATCGGCACCGTCGTCTGCTCCCCCGCAAGCAGCAGCCCGTCGTCGGTGTCCGCCACGGTCTCGACCGCCAGGACCGTCGGTGGCGCGGCCTCGACGATGTAGGGCCCGGCGTGCGCCGCCGAGCTCCAGTTGCCGGCGTTGTCGCGCGTGCAGAGGTGGAAGTACCAGGTCGCGTCGGCGAGCGACGCGCTGGTCGTCGAGAGCGTCGACTCCTCGACGTCCTTGACCTGATCGCAGGCCGAGGACGCCAGGCTGTCGAAGAAGAAGGAGTACCCGTCGACCCCGCTCAGCGCGTCCGTTGCCGCCGACCAGGCCATGTCGATCGTCCGATCGGGGTTGGCGACGCCCACGGTGTGGCTGGTGCTGAGGATCGCCACCGGATTGACCGGCGGGGTCGTGTCGATGAAGAACGGACCGAGGTGCTGCGCGAGCGAGCAGTTGCCCGCCAGGTCGCACGCCCGCAGGTGGAAGTAGTACGAGGTCCCGTCCGGCAGGGGCGGGCTGGTCGCCAGGTGGGGATCGGCCGTGTGCGGGATCTCGACCGAGGTGTCCGGATTGGTCAAGGCCGTCGCGTCCCAGACGATCGAGTAGCCGGCCATGCCGCTGCCGCCCGGGTTGTCGCTCGCCCCCGACCAGGTGACGTCGACCGTGGGGTCGTTGGAGAAGACGCCCGGTGTGTGACTCGGCGAACCGAGGGTCGACGGCGGGTTGGGCGCCAGCGCGTCGCGCATGAAGACCGCGATCGCGTCGTCGTTCTGCCCGGCGCCGTAGACGTGCTGATCGTCCGAGCTCAGCGCGATCTCGGTGATCCTGGCCAGCCCGTCCTCGCCGCCGACGCCGTCGCGGTGCAGCTCGAGCGGCGTCAGGTTGCCGGTCACCAGGTTCCGGCTGAAGGCGAGCAGGGCGTCGTCGAGGAAGCCGGCGACGTAGACGTAGCGGCCGTCGTAGCTCACCGCGACGCTCGAAGCGCCGGCCAACCCGTCCACCCCGTCGACGCCGTCGACGTGCATCGACTGGAAGGTGAGCGCGCCGGTCGCGTCGTTGCGGCCGAACACCGCGACCGCGTTCTCGGTCGCGCCGGTGGCATAGAGATGGTGCCCGTCGACCGAGAGAGCCAGGCTGCTCGCCCCGTCGAGCCCGTTGACTCCGCCCTGGCCGTCGATCTTCGCCTCGACGAAGGTCAGGGCGCCGGTGACCGCGTTGCGCGCGAAGACCGCGATCGCCTTGTCGACCGCGCTGGCGACGTAGAGATGCGCGCCGTTCGGCGAGAGCCGCGCCCACTGGGCGCCGTCCAGGCCGTTGACGGTGAGCAGCCCCTGGACGTCGCCGTCGCGCACTGCGCCGGCGTAGGTCAGTCGCCCGTAGGTCGGGCTGACCGGATTCGTGTCGCGGGTGAAGATCGCCACTGCGTCGTCGGTGAAGCTCGCCACGTAGAGATGGCTGCCGTCCGGCGAGAGCACCAGCGACGAGGCCCCGAGGAGGTTGTCCGCCCCGCCGCCCAGGCTCACGTCCTTCTGCGTCTCGACGTAGGTGAGCAGGCCGGTCCCGGCGTCGCGCGCGAAAACCGCGACCGCCGCGTCGTTGAAGCCCACCGCGTAGACGTGCGCCCCGTCCGGGCTCACCGCGACCGCCTCCGCGGCGTCCAGCCCGTCGATGGTCAGCGGCACCTGGACGTCCCCATCGTGCAGCGTCCCGACGTGGGTCAGGGCGCCGGAGACGCCGTCGCGCTCGAAGATCGCCAGGGCGTCGTCGAATTGGCCTGTCGCGTAGAGATGCTCACCGTCCGGGCTCACCGCCAGGCCCGAGACGCCGAACAGCGCCTCGATCAAGGTCAGATCCTCGGCTTCGATGAAGGTCAGGAACCCGTCGTCGTCGTAGATCGTGCAGGCCGCCTGATTGTCGGCGATGGTCGCGTTGACGCTCGCGCCGGAGAGATTCACCAGGAAGGTCTCGTCGCTCTCGTCGTCGAGGTCCCCGACCACCTGGACGGTGACCGACGTCGTCGTCGCGTTGGGGGCGAAGGTCGCGACTCCAGCGCCCTGCTGGTAGTCGTTGTCGCCCAGGGTCGCCGTCCCGTCGGCGGTCGCCCAGTTGACCGTGATCACCTGGGGGATCGGTCGGGTCGTCGTCAGGTCGAAGACCGCGGAGACGGTGCCCGAGTCCCCCTCGAACACCTGGACATCGGCGATCGAAATCGCCGGCGGCCGGTCGTCGTCGAGGATCGTGCCCAGGGCCTGGCCGTCGAAGATCACCGCGTTGGGGCTCGGATCGGTCAAGTCGACGAAGAAGGTCTCGTTGTTCTCCTCGAACGTCTCGCCGTTGACGTTCACCGACAGGGTCGTCGTGGTGTTGCCGGCGGCGATCGTCCCGACGGTGGTCGACGGCACCTCCACGAAGTCGATGCCTCCCGTCGCGGTGCCCGCGGTCGTCCCCCACTTGAAGGTCACGTCGTCGCCCGCCGCGGCCGAGAGCGTCACCGTGAACTGGAAGACCGTCGTCCCGGCGTTTCCCTCGTAGAGCGCCAGATCGGCGATCGAGATCGTCGGCAAGCCGCCGTTCAGCGGATCGATGTCGAGCAGCGACACGGCCCCACGCTCGCCGACGACGCCGGTGCCCGAAGGCACCCCGTCGATGAAGAACTCGACGGCATCGCCCGGCCGCGCGGTGCCCGCGGCGCGCGGATCGACCGCGTCGATCGGGATGCGGAGCACGTAGCGATCGCCGATCTGCAGGTCCGCACCGACCAGATAAGTGGCGAGCTCCTCGCCGGTCGACTGCAGGCGAACCGAGACCAGGCCCGCCGTCGCGGGCTCGCCGTTGACCGTCACCGCGCCGTAGAACACGTGGCTCGGCTCCGGCAGCTTCGCCGCGAGGGCTCCCGGCAATGCGGCGAGCAGCAGCCAGGCGAGCGCCAGGGTGAAGCGGGGGCGATCCGTCATGTGGGGGCCCTTTCGCAGCATGCCGGGGAGATTGGCGTTTCGCATGGCGTCCTCAGTTGCCCGTGTAGGCATAAGTGGAGAAGTAGATCTGGATGTCCTTGACGCCGTTGCCGTCCCGCTCACCGCCCCCGCCGGGTATCAACTGGCCATGGATGAAGGTGTCAAGACCCTCGTCGGGATCGGCGAGCAGAGTCGCTCCGGGGATGATCATCAGCCACCTCCGGTTCCAGACCGACCGGCCGATCAGCCGGCTGTCGGTCGACAGCTCGTCCGGCTCGACCGGCTCGATCCCGTCGGTGTGGTAGGCGCGGAAAGTCCCGATCCGCCGGATACTGGCGAAGTTGTCGCTCAAGGTGTCGTTCATCGGGATCCAGAACGGATCGTCGAGGTCCGCCGCGCCGAGCGTGAACGGCACCGGGATCACCTGGTCGACCACCTGCCATTCGCGCGTCGTGAACAGGTCGTCGCTCGGCGAGCGCAGCACGTCGGCGCCGACCGGCACCACGTACACGCGTGGCGTGTTCGAGAGCGGCAGGCCGCTGTAGTTGGTGAACCAGGATCCGACCTGCCGGATCTTGGTCGCGAAGTGCGTCGCGTCGTACGCGCTGTCGCCGGGCCCCAGGGGGAAGCCGAAGAAGTTCAGCCCCGAGGTCACGGTGGTCTCGAACGGAATCACCAAGCCAGGCTGCGCCCCGGCGCTCTCCGGGGCGAACGGCTTGCAGTAGCGCCTGAACTCCGGCAGCTGCCATAGGTCGTCCACCCGGAACTCGTTCTCCAGCTTGTCGGCCCAGGCCTCGTCCGACTCCTCGAGCAGCCGGAAAGCCTCGCGCCGGAGCGAGAAGCGGTTGGTCTCGATCTGCGGGTTGTTGAATCCCAACTGTCCCTTCAGCACGTCGAAGTTCTGTCGCATCTGGCCCATCGGACCGGCGAGGCCCCGCGATCCGGGAACCGGCTCGCTGTCGATGATCTGGCCGAGGCTCCGCTCCCGCACGATCTGGGTGAGGAATTGACGCCCGGCGGCATTGTCGCTGCCGAGCAAATTGGTCTCGTAGTCGTAGGCCGTCGCCGCGAGGTAGGCGTAGCGGGCCGCCAGATCGAACTGGGCGCGATACTTCTGCAGGGCGTCGTTACGGAAGATCCGGAACGCCATGTCGCGGTAGCGGTAGGTCTGGATGTCGGCCGCCGAGTTGGCCCGGAACTGGATCATCTCGGAGATCGTCCGCAGCCCGCCCGCGAGCTCGATCTGGTAGTTGCCGCGCGCCGCCTCGACCTGCTCTCGCCGCGCGTAGGCCTCGAGCCGCTTGAGCGGCTCCTCGCGGATCAGCTTCTCGAGCTCCTTCGAGGCCTGCAGGATCTCGAAATTGGCGCCTTCGATCTCGATCTCGATCTCAGCCTGCTTCTCGACGTCTTCCTTGGCGGCTTCCATCGCGTTCTGGGCGATCTCCAGGCCGTCGGAGATGGTGTTGATCACGAAGGCGCTAGTCTCGCCTCCGATCTCCACCGCGCACGCGGGACCAGAAAGGGTGTCGCCGCCGTTGGCGAGCCCGAAGACCATCGAGTCGGGAATACAGTGCGCGGTGTCCTCGAACGTCGCGTCGATGAACTCGGCGGTCCGTCGGAGAACGATGTTGATCCCCTTGATCGTCTCGACCAACGCGGTCAGCGTCTGCAGCTCCTGGCGCGCTCCGTTCATGATCCCGATCTGATCGGCCTTCACGTTGTACTGCGTCTCCAGCAGATCGGCGGCGTCCTGAATGTCCTGCAGCAGGTTGTTGTACTCGGTCAGGATCTGCTCGTAGGAGTTCATCGCCAACATCAGGTCCGACAGCTTGCCCTGGAGGTTGCCGGGCGCCCGGCGCTGAGAATTACCCCACTCCGCCGGCTTGATGAGGAAGAACGAGTCGGACGTGTCCGTCGCTCCCGCGGTCGCCGCGCGGCGGGTGGTCACGACGTGATAGGTGACGTCGAGCGTCGTCGCCGGCGCGTCGTCCAGGCTGCAGTCGTCGGGATCCACCGCGTGCGTGCAGTCCGGATCGTCGTGCGGATCGAAGTCGAAGAATCCGATGCCGTTGGGCAGCGGCTGGAACGTCGCGGTGAACACCTGGTTCTCCGCGCCCGCGGCGCCGGTCAGATCGCCCTGATCCACGTACATGTAGTGGTACACGTCGGGTCCGTCGTAGCCCGAGGGGTAGGTCCCGCTGGGGCCGATGTCGGCGTCGTAGGGGTAGCCGAAGATTTCGATCAGGCGGTTCTTGTAGTCGATCTCCTGGTCGAAGTTGTTGGAGTAGATCTCCTCGGTCGAGTCCTGCGTGCGCCGGATCAGCTCGGTCAGCAGGTTCGCATGGTTGTAGGTCGACACTGCGTTGTCGAACGCCCTCTGCGCACGCTCGAAGATCTGCTCGAAGTGGGTCTTGCCCTGCTGGGTCGATCCGACTTGCAGGAACGTCGGATCGATGTCGAACGGCACGACTCCCTTGGCGAGGCCGAGCGGGTTCAATCCCCGGTCGGCCTCGTCGACCTTCTGCTGAATGACCTGCGCCTGGGTCACGATCTCGCCGAGCTCCTCCACCGCTGCACGATCCACCTTCTGGATCCCGCGGTGCTCCGGATTCGGATCTTGCGACGGCAGGATCGCGTTGGCGGTCACCCAGTCGAGGTAGGCGCCCTGCGCGGATCGCCGACCCCACTCCGAGAGGCCCCAGGCACGATCCGTATCGGTGTCCTTGTAGCCCTGCCACTGGCCCGCCGGATCCTCGACGTAGGAGAGACGGTACGTGAGGTTGGCGATCTCCGCCCCCACCCGCGCCTTCTGCGCCGCGGTCTTGGCGAACTTGCGCTCGTCGAGGAAGTCCACCTGAATCGGCACGCCGGCGACGCTCACCGCTTCCGCCCGCGGCAGCCAGGTGTAGAACGGGTGGCGCAGAAGCCCGTAGTAAGTGGTCATCGCCGTCAGGTAGTGGCCCCACGCGTCGCCGTGCCCCTGCGGGAAGAGCACCCGGGCGTCGAATTCGTCGACGTTGCCGTCGAGATCCTGGTCGGTGATGTTGTAGGCCAGCGCATAGGCGAACTCGCCGTCGCCGGAGGTGAAGTTCCAGTACAGGCGGTTGTAGACCGGCCGCGCGGAGGTGTTGGCGTTGCTGTCGTCTCGCCCGCGCAGCAGCACGAGCTCCTCGGAAAGCAGGGAATCGAGCTGATTCTGGAACGCGAAAATGGTCGGCGCGAGGGTGCCGTAGATTTCGCTGCCGGTGCCGTACCCGATCATCGGATCCTGGGCGTCGGCGTAGGCCTCGTTGCCCAGCAAGGTGTAGAAGTCGGAGATCCGCGACGCGACGAGGAGCAACGACTGGTTGACCGGCGCGTAGTCGATCGGCGGTGTGCCGTCGATCGACAGCCGCTTCCCACGGTTGAGCACCGTGGTGTACGCCTCGATCAGGCCGATGCTGTTCAGGTTGCCGGCGTCGGGATTGAAGGCGATGTCCCCTTCGTAGCGCTCGCCGAGCTGATAGATCATGCTGGCGTAGGTGTTGGTCTCCGACGCGTGGAAGTCCTGCACCCGGGCCTCGAACGGATTGAGGCCGCGCACCACCCGCTTGATCCAGCCCTCGGCCAGCTGAGCGCGCGGATCGAGTGCCGTCGCTCCGGGCTGGCCGGCGTAGACGCTCCAGTCGCCGCCGCAGAGCGGCGCGTCGTCCGCGGTCCCGTCGACGCCGTCGTCGCCCGCGTCCATCGGCGGCTCGACGTAGCGATACCGCACTACGAACCAGTTGTCCGACAGCGTCTGGATGTTGGCGCCCTCGATGGTGATGTCCACCGCGCCCACCGGGTTCGGCAGGTTGGTGAACTGCAACCAGCCGTTGAGCTGGCCATTGTCCGGATCCGGCAGCGGCTCGGGCGGCAGGCCACCTTCGTCGGGATGGAAGAACCACTCGAACTCGATGCCGTCCACGTTGCCGGCGAAATCGCCGCTGTGGCGCAGCGTCAGCGACTCGGCGAAGACGTTGTCCGGCTCGAGCACGTTGATCTGTCCTTGGTAGGTGCTCTCCTGATCGGGCGGAATCTGCAGGCAGTCGACCCGGATCACGTTCAGGCTGACCGGCAGGGGCGACAGACTCGGATCGTTGTTGAAGGCCAGCGTCACGAAGCCGGTTCCCTGAGCGAACCCGGCGGTGAGCGCTGGCGAAAAGCCGACCACCTGCAGCGCCTCGGGCACACCGTCGCCGTCCTCGTCCTGCATGCCGAGCAGGAGCTCGCGATCCACCTCGCCATCGGGTGGGGTGTCGCACACGACCACGGCCTCGGTGAGCCCCGACGTCGGGTTGACCTGGTTCTCCAGGTGGCAGCGGTCGCTCTCGAGGTCGAGGTCGAGCTGATAGGGGTTGCGGGTGAGCTGGTAGAGCGCCTCGATCGCTTCGTCCCAGGAGCAGTTGTCGCCCAGGCTCCCGCAGGCGCCCGTGAAGTCCTCCTCTTCCGATCCGTCACCGCCGTCGAGCTGCTTGAGGTTGACTCGCTCGCTCTGGGTCATCACGTTGATCAGCAGCAACGGATCGCCCGCCCCGGTCTCGTCGAGCAGTCCCTCGAAGCGCAGCTTCTTGTTGAGACCGTCGTAGCTGATCCGCGAGACGACGGTCGAGGGCAGCTGGATGACGCCGCTCGCGTCCGCGTAGGGAATCAGGAAGCCGGTCACCGGATCGAGATCCGCCGCGACCTCGCCGGGAATCGCCGGCAGATATACGAAGCGCGGGGTCAGGGGATCGATCAGCCGGACGAGCGACTTGGTCGGGTCGTAGACCAGGTTGTCGAGCTGCCGGTTCTGCTTCTCGTCGAAGATGATCTCGACCGCCGCCTGCGCGGCGATCTCCGGCAGCCCGCGCTTCGAACCGAGGAGCGTCTCGCCGACGAGCAGGGTCGGGGAGTCGGTCGGCCAGACGATGTTGTAGCTGACGTTCACCGGATCGTCGGTGATCCCGCCCAGCCAGGCGACGCACTCCGGGGTCGAGCGGTCCGGCACGTGGTCGGCGTCGCGATCGAAATAGAACGTCGGCTGCAGCGGGTACCAGTACTCGCCGACCATGGCGCCTGCGGACTTCGCCCAGACCTGGTTCTTGTAGTCCTTGAACGCCGGCTCGCCGCTCGCCGAGCTCTCCGCGCAGTTGCCCAGCAGGCGCACCGGATAGGGCGCGAACACGGCATTGCCCGCCGTGCCGTTGTAGAGGAACGCGGTGTAGCCGGCTCCGGTCGCCAGGACCTGGTAGGCGCGGAACTCCCACTTGCCGGTATCCGGGCGGATGTACTTGAAGAGGACGTAGGGCTGCGAGGTCTTGTTCCGCTCGGCCGGCGTGAAGTCGTCGCGCAGCGCGAAGATCGCGCTGAATCCACTGCTCGAGTTCGCCGGCGCGAAGATGGCGTGCTCGTCGTTCGGGTTGAAGCCCGGCTTCGCCGGGTCGCCCTGGTTGTAGATCCGCATCGACAGGAAGGCCTGCGGATTGAGGGGTGGCTGCCCGAGCACCTCCGAGCCGAGCTCGCTGGCGATGATGATCTTGTCCGGATTGGCCGGCCATTGGCAGTCGTAGCGCTTCGAGCGCATCGGCCAGGCGACCGTCCGCGCGTCCTTCTTGTACCAGGCGATCGCCATCAGGTCCTGTCCGTCGGAATCGATCGGCACCTGGTTGACCGGGATGATCTGACCGAGCCGCGTGGCGCGGTCGTAGGCGCGGTCAGAGCCGTCGCCGTCGAAATAGGCGCGTTCGAAGACGACGAAGCCGTTCTTGCCGCCGTGCTCCTCGTGCGTCGGCTCGACGATCTCCTTGCCGATCTCGCAAGTGACCGCGTCGGTGAACACCGGCGTACCGTTGATCTGGAGGCTGGTGTCGTAGGGCAGGGTGTTGACCACCTGGATGATCGGAGGATGGATCGTCAGGTCGCGCGACGGCGGAAATCCGGTGTAGAGCAGCACGCTGTATCCCGGATCCGTGGCGGTGAACCGGGACTGGAATTCGCCACTCACGTTGACCGCGCCGTCGGTGCTGCGGTCGGAGACCGAGAGCGTCACCTGCGAGGCGAAGGCGACGCCGCTTCCGGCCGGCTCGATGTCGACCGGAGCGCCCGAGATATGCGCCTGCACGCAGGCCGGCGGTGGCGTCACTCCGGCGGGCAACGTCTCGCCGCAGTAGTACGCGAGGTTCGTGTCGGAGCGCCGGGGCCAATCCGAGGCTCCGATGCTGACCACGCGATTGATGTCCTGCAGATCGCAGGTGACCTTCCACTTCACCTCGGCGAGCACCGGCTGCACCGCGTAGAGGTGCCCCCGGTCGTCCGCGGGCATATTGGCTCCCGGCGGGCTCCAGAAGAAGTAGTCCGGGTAGGCGAGCCCGCCACCCGTGATCACGATGTCCGGCATGGCGGCCACCGGGTCGGTAAGGCAGAGCTGGTCCGGGGGCAGCGGTGGAACGACCTCCGCGCCCACCGTCCAGAACTCGAACTGCACCTCGAACCACTCTCCGCTGTCGGCCTCCAGGTTGGCCAGGAACGCGTCGCTTCCCCCTTGGGTCAAAGCGGGAATCGTGCCGAACGTCGTGCTGTCGTCATAGCCGCCGGCGACGTAGAGCTGGTTGTTCGGGCCCGCCGCGACGGAGGCCGCCGATTCCGCACCAGGCGCCGGTGTCGCGCTCTGCACCCAGCGCCACTTCGCGCCCGCAGCGGCGATCCGCGCGACGAAGAGGTCGCGCGCGCCGCCGTAGGTGGGCAGAGTCACCGTCTCGGTCGCCGAGCCGTCGTCCAGCGGGTCGGTCTGCACCACCGCGAAGGTGGTGGGAGTCGTAGCGTATTCGCCCACCAGGTAGGCGTCGCCGTCGGCCGCCAGGGCGACGCCACGCCCGATGCCGCCCGTCGCGCCGCGCGCCCACTCCCAGGCGAACGAACCGCCGTTGTCCTGCAACCGGGCAAGGAAGGCGCCGGCCGTCGAGAGCGTCACGGCGCCGAAAGTGGACGAGACGTTGGTCGAGGTTCCGGCGACGAAGAGCTTGCCGGAGGCGTTGATCTTGAGTCCACCGACGCTGACCCCCGCCCCCATGGGGGTCGCCCACTGCCAGAACGGCGTGTTGACGTCGCTATTGCCGATCTTGGCGATGAAGGTCGAGGGTTTGCCCTCCGGCAAGGGAATCGAGTTCACCATCGCCAGGCGATGGTCGGCGACCTCCGCCGGATCGGTGACGAACCAGGAGTTTGCGCCGGCGTGGGGCGCTCCGGTCGAGATGCTCCACGGGCTCCCGCCCTCCGGGGAGGAGACCGACCAGTTGGCGGGTCCGGCCTCGATGCCGTCATTGAACAGCACCTGCGCGGAGCCGTCCTGGACCAGCACGTCGTCCACCCGCCAGCCGGTGGCACCGACGAAAGCGTCGGCGCCGAACCGCCAGCGCAGACGCAGGCTCTGGCCGGCGAAGTCCGCGAGGTCGACCACGACCTTCTGGTAGCCGCCACTCGTCCGGCACCAGGCATTGCGTCCCAAGCCGAGCGGATTGACCCCGTTGACCGTGGTGCCGTTGTAGCCGCCTTGCGTGAACCGTGACGCGTTTCCCGCGTCGGTCGTGGGATCGTTGTCACCCTCTCCGGAGAGGATGTCGAACCAGTTCATCGCGTCCGTGGTGTACTCCAGCACGCCAGCATCCCAGCAGGTCGACGCGTCCTCGAAGTCGAAGCGGTGCCAGAATTCGAGCGTGCCGCCGGCCGGCGTTCCGGTGAACGGCAGACTGGTCGTCGTCGGCGTATCGATGCTCGAGTTCTCGAGATAGACGCCCGAGACGTAGGCCTGACCGGAGGCGTCCACATCGACTCCCGTCAACCACTCGCTGGCGTCCGCCTCGCCCGCCTCGAGCGCCCAGACCCAGTTTCCCGCGGTGTCGAGACGCACCGCGAGGCCCGAAGGCTTGCCGCAGGTGACGCCGGTGCCGATCGTCGAGACCGTGCCGTCGTCCTCGTAGAGATGCGGACAGCTCGTGCGGCCGACGGCGATGACGCCATCGGCGATCGGATCGTTGGGATCCTCGACGCCCGGCGCGAGCGCGATGCCGAAGCCCTCGTCGTGGCCCGGTCCGCCGATCTGCCGCGCCCAGGCCCAGTCGCCGTTGGCATTGAGCCGCGCGACGAACCACTCGTGCCGGTCGGGCGTGTCACCGTTGCTCGGGTTGGGCAGGAAGACCGATCCCGCTCCGCTCGAAGGCAGGTTGCGGAACACGGCCGAGGTCGTGAAGTAACCGGTGAGGTAGATGTTCTGCGACGCGTCGACGACGATCGACGTGACCCGGTCCACCGAGGGACCGCCGGCGCTGCGCACGAACGCGAGGGCGCCGTCGGGCGAGTACTTCGCGATGAAGACGTCCGACAAGCCTTCGGCCGAGAGCGCGGTTCCGCCGAAATTGGCCGCGCCACGGAACTCACCCGCCAGGTAGACGTTGCCACTCTGATCGACCGTGGTCACCGTGGCCGCGTCGTTGAGCGGCCCTCCGCCGGTCGCCGGCCAGAGCGCCAGACCGGCCTGCGCGATCGAACCGAGCAGCAGTCCGGCGAGGGCTAGTCTCGAGTTGCGTGGGGTCCGCGCGGTCATGGATGCGTTCTCCAGTCTCTTCGGCTCGTTCATCACAGGCTCCTCATCCGCCCCACGCTCACTGGTTCAGCGAGGGCGTCGCCGACGCCCGCTTGAGGGTGAACAACCCCTCGACTACGATGTCGTTGCGGTGGAGGCCGCTGATCGTCTCGGTGAAGACGCCACCGAGGTCGCTTTCGCCGTAAGTCGGCAAGTCGCGCTCCAGCGGATCGGACGACGAGAACGTGAAGCTCATCGATCGAGTCACCGGAAACGCCTCCTCGACGAAAGTCGTGTAGAGCTCATCCCGGTTGTTGTGATCGGGATGGTACTTGTGGCGGAAGGGGTTCGTCGCGCTCTCCGAGTCGAGCGTGAGCGCCACCGCCAGGGCTCCCGCCTGGCTGAACGAACCGCTCATCACCAGCCACTGCGGCTCGAAGTCGTAGTTGACCGCGCTGATCCGGTAGCCGACCGGCTCCCCGTCGCGGAGCACGGCGCCCGAGAAGTTGTCGATCAGGCTCTCGTCGGTCAGCAGGACGTAGCGCCCGGGCTCGTCCACCAGGAAAAGGCCGGGGTTCTCCGGATCGGGGATCCGGGTCCCTTCCTTCCAGAGTTGGATGACCTCTTTCAGGAGGCGAGGCGTCCCGCTGCCGTCGACGTGGATGATCACCCGGAAGGAGAACTGCCTGCCCACGATCGTCGGAGTCGTCGATCCGGTCTGGGCCTCGCTCACCCGGCGGATGAACACCGATCCGACCCAGAGTCCGGCCAACGGATACGTCCCTGAGTCGAAGGTCACCAGGCGGCTCCTGCCCTCGAGCTCACGACGCAGCGCGAAGGGGGGAGGCGCGAACGCCGACCTCGCGGTCACCGCCATCCGGCGCAGAAAGCCGAAACCGTCCCGGATCTCGATCACCCCGCCGACTTCGGGCGTGGCGAAGCTCGCCCGCAGCGGCGCGAGGTCGAGCAGCACCTCGTTCCCCTGGTCCGCGGGGAACGAGATCGAGACCGGAAGCGCGGGCCATGCGATGTCTCCGGTGTCGGGATCGAAGTTGAAGAACGAGAGCGGGATCGGCGTCGGGCTCGACAGTTGGAGCAGCGAGATCGACGCCGGGGTGTTGCCGAGATTGCGCAGCCGCACGCGCTGCCGGGTCGACGCGCCGCCGAAGTCCATGCCTTTGCCGAGCTCGAGATCGATCGACACCGGCCCCGAGTAGTCGGACGGACCCTTGCTGTACACCCAGTAGGCCTCGCCCGATCGGATCGTCGCCGCGTAGGGGTTGACGATCTCTTCCCACTGGCCGCCAACCAGCCGGTAGATCGGCTGCCCGACGTGCGCCGGGGAGGGCGCCAGGAAATTCCCGAAGGTCGGCGCCTGCTGCGGATCGACCGGGAATCCCACCAGGTTGAAGGCGTCGGGTA
>CAYZWR010000005.1:0-61905 GCA_964481735.1 uncultured Thermoanaerobaculia bacterium | reverse complement strand
TTCGAGGAACCGGCGGTCGCCTTCGCCGCCCCGCAGCTCGCGCTCCTGCAGGTAGAGGTTCATCGTCGCCCAGGCGTGCACCGGCGGATTGACGTCGCCGAAGTTCCACTCGTAGGCCGGCAGCTGGCCGTTCGGGTGCAGGTAGTCGTTGCGCAGCATCAGCTCGAGCTGCTCCTTGGCGAAGTCCAGGTCGACCATGCCGAGCGGCAGGACGTGGAAGGCCAGGTCCCAGGCGGCGTACCAGGGGTACTCCCACTTGTCCGGCATCGAGATGACGTCGCCGTTGAACATGTGGGACCAGTCGCCGTTGCGCACGCTGCGGCGCCGCAGCGGCGACAGATGGCCGCCGGCGCCGTGCTCGTCGAGCCAATGGTCCACGTCGTAGAGGTAGTACTGCTTGGTCCACATCATCCCGGCGAGCGCCTGGCGCAGGACGTTCGCGCGATCGCCGTCGCCGCGCATCCCGGCGGGCAGGATCGAGGCGTAGAAGTCGTCCGCTTCCCGCAATCGCGCGGCGAAGATCGCGTCGAAGTCCGCGAAAGCCCCGTCCGCCGCGCCGGGCCGCTCCGTCGCCAGGCGGAGGCGCAGGACCTTCGTCGCGCCGGCGGCGACGCGGACCTGGTAGTGCGCCGCCGCCTTCGTGCCCCGGCGCTCGGGATTCACCGCGCCCTCGACGCCGCGCACCAGGAAATCGTTGATCCCATCCTTGACGTAGGGAGTGATGTTGGCCGAGCCGAAGAGGCGCGCGTCGTTGCTCTCGTTCTCGGTGAACAGGAGTGCGGCTTCCCCCTCGCAGACGAGGTGGTAGTCCGGCAGCGCCGTGGCAGCCCCGTCAGCGGCGCCGCGGAACCGTACCGTGGGCTGCGGCGCCGAGGCGACCGCGACGAGCTCCGGCTTCGCCGCGTCGCTGCGCCAAGCCCACGTGTTGCGACACCACAGGGTAGGCAGCACGTGCAGATCCGCGGCCTCCGGACCGCGGTTCGCCACGCTGATCCGGATCAGCAGATCGTCGGGCGACGCCTTCGCGTACTCGACGAAGACATCGAAGTACCGGTTCCCGTCGAACACCCCGGTGTCCAACAGCTCGTACTCCGGATCGTGCTTGCCGCGCGTCCGGTTGGTCCGCACGAGGTCGTCGTAGGGATACGCCGCCTGCGGGTACTTGTAGAGGTACTTCATGTACGAGTGCGTCGGCGTCGAATCGAGGTAGAAGTAGCACTCCTTGACGTCTTCGCCGTGGTTGCCCTCGCCGTTGGCCAGACCGAAGGCGCGTTCCTTGAGGATGGGATCGCGTCCATTCCAGAGCGCCAGCGCGAAACAGAGGCGCTGCTGGTCGTCCGAGATCCCGCCGAGCCCGTCTTCGCCCCAGCGGTAGGCGCGCGAGCGCGCCTGGTCGTGGGTGAAGTGGTTCCAGGCGTCCCCGCTGTCGCTGTAGTCCTCGCGCACCGTGCCCCACTGCCGTTCGCTGAGGTAGGGGCCCCAGCGCTTCCAGGGCACCCCGTTCGATCGCGCGGCGGCGAGTCGCTCGCGTTCTGCGTTCCGGCTCATTCCATGGCTCCTTCAGGCCACTCTCTGCTCTGGCCAGGACGGGCAGGATGTCACGCGCCCCGCCCGCCTCGCCAGCCAGCGTCGCACTCCAGCTCGGCGAGCTGGCCGATGCCGCACCTAGCGCGGCGGGTCCCCCGCCAGGAGCTCGTGGAGGTGGGGTTCGAGCGCTCGCGCCACCGCCCGATGTCCGGCGGCGCTCCAGTGCATGTCGCCGCGCGGCAGGTAGAGCGCCTGACCGGAGCTCGCGGCCGACTCGAGGACCGCCGTCGGGTCCAGCACCGGCACCCCGAGGCGCTCTCCGAGGGCGGCCAGGCGGCGCTGCGGCAGCCGAAGATCGAAACAGGCGGGAACCAGACCGTAGGCTTCGACGGCTGCCTCCCAGTCGGCGCTCGCCACTTGGTAGCGCTGGGGAAACGCCACCAGGGCCAGGCGCGAGCCCTGGCGGTCCACCAGGTCGCGGGTCGCCGCGAGCACCCCCGCCAGGCGCTCCCACGCCAGGTCGATGTCCGCCGGAGCCCTCCGGAGGCAGGCGCCGAGACCGTTACCGTCGAAGAGGCGGGGGTGCGCGAAGTCCCCGAAGTGGGGTGTGACGGCCTCGCCCGCGCGACCCCGGCGCTCCGCCGCGAGCGTCCGCACCAGCTCCACCAGGAGGAATCGGCTGCGCCCGGCGTCGGCGCGCGATGCCCTGGCGGAGGCCGGATCTGCGCACTCGGCAGGCAGCATGAGGTCCTTCAGCCGCGCGACTTCGGCCGCGGGGTCGCGGTCCGGATTGAGCACGATCGGCGGGTCCTCGCCGGGGCGGAGCCGATAATCGCCCGCCGGAGCCAGCGCTACGTAGCTCTGGTCGAGATCGTTGCCCAGCGTCACGCCCAGCAGGACCAGATCGGGTCCGAAGGCGAGGCCGAAGCGCGCCAGATAGTCCAAGGCGGTCGCCGGCTGCTCGATCGCGGCCACCAGGACCTCGAGCCGAGGACCCCGGGGGGACAGGTTCCACTCGCGGTCCAGGAGGCGCGAGAAGTGCTCCTGTTGCCCTACCCGGTAACCCGCGGTGAAGGAGTCTCCGAGCGACAGCAGGCGCCACGTTCCCGCCGCCGGCGAGCGCGCCACGTCGCCATCGGCCCGAAAGCCGTGCGCCTCGTTGCGCCAGGGCACGCTGCCGCCGGATCCGTCCTCGACCTCGCCGGCGAATCGCGGGACCAGCATGCCGCCTTCGCCCAGCGTGTCGCCGTGCACGTCGCCGTAGTCCGCCGGAGCCGTTCGGCCGTCGGTCGAGCGGGCCAGCCATCGAAGCCCCCCTTCGGCGAGCGCCAGGGCGACCAGAGTGCCCGCCGCAACCGCGGCCAGCGCAGCGAACGGCCGGCGGCCGCTCAATCCCCGACCCGCCGCCCGACGATCCGCTTGATCGGCGTCCCCGCGGGCAGCGACTGCGTCGGGTCGTCGACCTGATTGACCCCCAGCACCGTCTCGCGCGGCGCCTCGCTCGGATAGCGCGCCAGGACCTCCTCGAAGGTCATCGCCTCCGGCAGGCGCACGATCGCCAGGCGCTGCGGCGCGACCTCGAGCCGGGCCCGGTCGGTGAGCTCCGCGAAGCTCGCCAGTGCCGCGCCGAGGGTCGGCTCGAGTGCGCTCCAGCGCTCGCTGGTGGTCAGGCCGAGCAGGTTGAAGACCTTGCCGCCCACGGCGACGAACAGCGCGCGCCCGGCGAGCTCGCTGCCGCTCTGCCGGGCGACCGTGAAGTCCGCCCGCGCCGCCGGGAGCCCATTGAGGCGGATCGCGCTCCCGCTGCCGCGCAACGTGATGCCGGCCTGGGCCACGAAGGCCCGCGCCGCCTCGTCCACGCTCGCGGCGCGGGCCAGAGTGAGCTCGACCAGCGCCTGCCGCTCGGGATGGAGGGCGACGACGCGCGTCGTTTCGTTGGCCGTCTTCCAGCCGGCGGGGAAGCGGATCCGGAAGCGCAGCTCCGGATGGTAGAAGACCTCTTTCTCGAAGTAGCCCAGGCGCGGATCGGCGCCGAAGGCCAGGTTCTCGAGCTGGGCGAAGAAGGGTTCCCGGCCGACCTCGCCCGGCGGGTACTTCCGTTCGGCGATCAGCGACTCGCTGCGCACCCGACGCGCGCCCGGGTCGGGATGCGTCGAAAGCCAGCTCGGTATCCGCCCCTCGCCTCCCCCGCTCCCCACGCGCTCGAGCACCTTGAACATCTCGGGCATCTCGCGGGTCTCGTAGCCGGCACCGGCCAGATAGCGCAGACCGAGGTCGTCCGCCTGCCGCTCGTCGTCCCGCCCGTACTTCAAGAAGAGCACGCCGAGCCCCGCCGCCGCCAGGTCGGAGGCCGCGGCGATCTCCGGCAGGGCGATCATGCCGACCATCAGGCCCCCTTGCGCCACCTGCTGTTTGCTCAGCTGGTTGACGCCGTGCTGCGCGGTCACGTGGCCGATCTCGTGTCCGATCACCGAGACCAGCTCCGCTTCCGATCCCATGTGGGCCAGGATCCCCCGCGTCACGTAGATGAAGCCGCCGGGCAGGGCGAAGGCGTTCACGATCGGATCGTCCATCACCTTGAAGGTCCAGGGCAGGTTCGGCCGCTCGGAGAGCGCCGCGAGCCTGCCGCCCAGGCGCTGCACGTAGGCCTGGAGCTCGGGGTCGTCGACCAGGCCCATCTGCGCGCTGATCTCCCGGTCGGCATCGCGGCCGAGCTGGATCTCCTGCGCCTCGCTGTAGAAGTTCAGCTGCTTCCTGCCGGTGGCCGGGTTGGTCGCGCACCCGGTGACCAGCAGGGCGCCGGCGGCGATCCATCGGGCCACCTGCCGGGCGCGGTGGCCGGCCCAGCGCTCGAAAGCGACTCGGGATCTGCGTTCGAGACGACGCGCATCGGGGTTCATGGAGCGAGGATAGCGGCCCCGCTCGACGCCGCTCAAGCCCCGGCGTCACACCCCCGGGAGAAGGCCGGTCAGGCGGCGACCACGGTCGGACGGTCCTCGACGATGCGGCCGTCCTGGATCTTGACGATGCGGCGTGTGCGCTGGGCGAGGGCGTTGTCGTGGGTGATCAGCACCAGGGTGTGCCCGCTCGCGGCGAGCTCCTCGAACAGGGTCATGATGTCGCGCCCCGAGGTGGTGTCGAGGTTGCCGGTCGGCTCGTCGGCGAGCACCAGCGCGGGCTCGCAGGCGAGCGCCCGCGCGATCGCCACGCGCTGCATCTGGCCGCCGGAGAGCTCGGTCGGCTTGTGATGCATGCGGTCGGCGAGCCCGACCTGCTCGAAGAGCCGCTCGACGCGCGCCCGGCGGTCGCGAGCTCCGGTTCCCTTGAAGAGCAGCGGCAGCTCGACGTTCTCGTAGGCGGAGATCTGGGGCAGCAGGTTGAAGCTCTGGAAGACGAAACCGACCTTGCGATTGCGGATGTCGGCCAACTGGTCCGCGCCGAGCGCCGCCACTTCCTCGCCGTCGAGGCGGTAGGAACCGTCGCTCGGCGTGTCCAGGCAGCCCACGATGTTGAGCAGGGTGGACTTGCCCGAGCCCGACGGACCGACGATGGCGACGAACTCCTCGCGATCGACCCTGAGGTCGATCCCCTTCAGGGCCTCGACCTGGATCGCCCCGGTGTCGTACACCTTGCGAATGCCGCGCATGTCGATGATCGCCGCGGGGTCGGCCACGGGCTGGATCTTCCTACCGTTTCGTCCGACGAACAAGTTCATGGCGCGCCCTCACTCGTAACGCAGCGCAGCGGCGGGCTGGATCGTGACCGCGCGGCGCGATGGAAAGTACCCGGCCAGGAAGCCGATCGACCCGAGCAACAGCACGGTGGTCAGCGCCACCGCGAAGGAGAACGTCGGCGCACCGAGGAATTCGAGCGCCTCGCTGTCGGCCTTCGACTGCAGGAAGGCGAGCAATTGGACGACCCCGAAGCCGACGCCGATGCCGATCGCGCCGCCGGTGGAGGTGAGAGCCAGGGACTCGACGACCAGGGGCCCGATCACGTACGAGCGCCGGGCGCCGAGCGCCATCTGCACACCGATCTCCTTGGTGCGGTGCTTGACCACCGCGTACATGATGTTGGCGACTCCGATGCCGCCGATGAGCAGCGTCAGGGCGCCGATGATGCCGAGGAAGAGCTCGATTCCGATCGAGATGTTGGCCGTGATCTTCTGCGACTCGACGGTGTCCCACATCGCCAGGGCGCGCTCGTCCGTCGGATCGAAGCGGTACTTCCCGCCGAGCACCTCGTAGAGCCGCTTCTTGACCGCCTCGTTCTGCTCCGGGCGCTCGGCCCGGACGACCAGATCGGAGACGTAGCGCCGGCCGAAGAGGGCGCGAAAGGTCGACAACGGGATCACCGCGTTGTTGGCGTCGGGTCCGCCGTAGGTCCCCATCTGGATCTTGTCCTGCATGATGCCGACGACCGTGAACGGGACCTTGTTGATGAAGATCGTCTCGCCGATCGGGTCGGCCTCCGCGAAGAGCTCGTTCTTCAACTCGTCGCCGAGGAAGACCACGCGCCGTTTCATCAGTTCGTCCAGGTCGTTGAGGAACCGGCCGCCCGATTGCGGCAGCTGGTTGCGCAGCGGTCCGTAGGAGGGCTCGACACCGACCACCGGCTTGGTGAGCGTCCTACGCCCGTAGGTCACCGTGTTGCCCCAGCGCCGCATCTCCGCCGAAGAAAGCGTGATCTCCGGGATGTTGGCCTCGAGCAGGGCGATGTCCTCGGGCACGAAGCGGAGGTTGCGCCCCTGGGGGAAACCCTCGAAGGCCTTCGAGGTCGCGCCCGGCCAGATCACGATGATTCCTTCGCCCAGTCCGCGGCTGCCCTTGGTGAGATTGCGCTTGAGCCCCTCGCCGAAGGAGAGCAGCAGGACGATCGACAGGGTCCCCCAGGCGATCGCCGCGACGGTCATGGTCATGCGGCGGCGGTTGATCCCGGCCGAGCGGCGGAAGAGCTTCAGGATGAGCGGCAGGTTCGTCATGGCTACATCCTCAAGGCTTCGACCGGTCGGAGGTTGGCCGCCACGCGCGCGGGAAAGAAGCCCGCCAGCAGGCCGATCGTGCCGAGGATCGCGGTGGTGATCGCGGCCACCTGGAAGGAGATCGCCGGCGTCCCGACGTACTCTTCGAGGCCGAATCGGGGGAAGACCGCGCAGACACCCCAGGAGATCAGGAAGCCGGCGAGCCCGCCGGCGACCGTGATGAACAGTGTCTCGAAGAGGAACTGCCCGATGATGTAGCGCCGCTTGGCGCCCAGCGCCATCTTGATGCCGATCTCCTTCGTCCGCTCCTCCACCACCACGTTCATGATGTTGCTCACCCCGATGCCGCCCACCACCAGGGTGAGCGCGCCGACGATCCCGAGGAAGCTGCGGAAGGCGACGAAGAAGGTGTCGAGGAACTTCATCCCCTCGGTGGTGTCCCACATCTGAACCGCTTCCTCGTCTTCCGGATCGAAACGGTATTTCTGCGCCGCCGTGGCCAGCACCTTCTTCTTGGCGGCAGCGACCTGCTGCACATCCTTCGCCTGGAAGACGAAGTTCTCGAGGTACTTGGCGCCGTAGATCGCCTGGAAGGTGGTCGAGGGAATGATCGCCTTGTCCTTGTCGCGCCCGCTGTAGGAGGAGTCCTGCTCCTTCTTCACCATCACTCCCACCACCGTGAACGGCACGCCGTCGAGACGCACCACCTCCCCCACCGCCGGCGTGGTCTCGCCGAAGAGGTCGATCTTCAGTTGATCGCCGATGAAGACGACCCGGCGCCGCTCGTCCAGGTCCATCTGGTTGAGGTATCGACCGCCCTCCTGCGGGAACAGGCTGCGCATCACGCCGAACTCGACGTTGGCGCCGGAGACGTCGACGGAGAGCGCCTTCTTGCCGTGCGCGATGCGGGCGCCGTCCTGCGAGTACTCGCCGCTGATCCGCCCGATCTCCTCGACCTCCCGCCGCATCAACTCGACGTCCTCGTTCACGAGCTGGATCCGGCGGCCGCGCGGCAACCCCTGCCAGGGCTTGCTGGTGCGCGACGGCCAGGCGATCACGATGGCGTCGCCCAGGCCCTTCTGCGCCACCATGACCTGGCGATGCAGGCCTTGGCCGAAGGCGAGCATCAACGTCACCGCCGCCGTGCCCCAGACGATGCCGAAGACGGTCAGGAAGAGGCGCAGCTTCTGCGCGCGGACATCCCGCATGAACTGGCGCAGATAGTTGCGCAGGTACATCGCCTCACTCCACTTCCTTGGCCGGGCGTTGGACCACCTTGTCGCCCTCGGCGAGCCCGGCGATGACCTCGAGGTTGAGGCCGTCCGAGAGCCCCACCTGGATCTCCTTCTTCTGCGGTTCGGCCTCCGGGGTCGCGCCCGGGATCTCGACCGAGGCCTTGTCCTTCTCCAGGGTCACCAGGCGCTCGGGCACCAGCAGGACACCCTGCTTCTCCTGAATGATGATGTCCGCGTTGGCCGAATAGCCGGCGCGCAGGGTGACGCTCGACTTGGCGGGGTCGATCGCCGCCTCGACGTCGAACACCGTGGCGCCTTCCTTCTCCCGGGCCTTTGGCGCGATGCGCGTCAGGGAGCCGAGCACGGCGCTGCCCGGGAGCGCCCCGATCTGCATGCGGACCTCCATGCCTTCGTGGAGCTTGCCGACGTCGATCTCGTCCACGGTGCCGCGGAACTCGAGCGTTCCCATGTCGGCCAGGGTCATCAACACGGTGCCATCCTGGAACGTGGTCAGCGGGACGACCGGATCGCCCGGATTCACCTTGCGCTCGAGCACCGTGCCGGCAGCCGAGGCGCGGATCACCGAATCGACTCCGCCGACCTTGCGGACGATCCGGCCTTCGCGCAGCAGCTCCAGCTTGTCCTTCTCCTGCTCGAGCGAGATGCGGGCCTGGTCGAACTCCTTCTGCCGGGTGTCGAAGTTGTCCTTGGCCAGGATGCCCCCGCTCCACAGGGTGCGAGTGCGTTCCAGGTCCTGCGTCGCCTTGTCGTAGGCGACCTGCGCCAGCTGCACGCGGCGATCCGCGTCGGCGAGCTCGAGCGGCGTCGGATCGGGACTGATCGCGAAGAGCGGCTGGCCGACCTCGACCCGGTCGCCGACCTCGACGTAGCACTTGTCGACGATTCCCGAGATCTGCGACTTGACCTGGATCTCCTGATCGGGAACGATCTGGCCGACGGCGAGGGCCTTGTCGACGATGGTGCCACGGACGACATCGACCGCCTTCAGACCGTCCTGCTTGGCGGAGGCGTTGCGGGTGTAGGCGAACAGGCCGAGGGCGGTGACACCCACCGCGATCGTCCCGACCACGTACTTCATCGGCTTGCTCATGTCACGGCTCCTCCCGGAGACTGCTCGTCCATCACTACGCCCTGAACGGACCGAGGTTTCATGACCCAGATCCACGTCGCCCTGGTCGCGCCCGAGATCCACTGGAACACCGGTAACGCCGGCCGTTCCTGCCTGGCGGCCGGCGCCCAGCTCCACCTGATCGGCCCCCTCGGCTTCGCCCTCGACGAAGCCCGGGTCCGCCGGGCCGGACTCGATTACTGGCCGCTGGTGCGCCCTCGCCAGTGGGCGGACTGGAGCAGTTTCGAGGCGGCCCTCTCCGGACTCGGAGCGCCCTACCTCTTCTCCGCCGAAGCCGAGCGCACCTTCTGGGACGTGCGATACCCGTCGCCGGTTACGCTGATCTTCGGTCGGGAGAGCGACGGCCTGCCGCGCGACCTGCGGCGGCGTTACGCGGACCGGATGCTGCGCATTCCACAGGAGAGCGGAGCGGTCCGCTCGCTCAATCTGTCGACGGCAGTCGCTCTGGCGCTCTACGAAGTGCTCCGCCAACGGAGCGCGGGCCCGGTCGCGGACTGAGGCGGATCAGCTCTTGTGTCCGGACCCCGCCAGCTGGCGGGCGAGAGTCGCCACCCGCTGGTTGGTTGCGTCGAGCTTCTGGGCCTTCTTCAACCAGCGCTCCGCTTCCTTCGTCCTGCCGGCGGCCGCCGCCCACCCGCCCAGGGCGGCATGCGATTCGGCCTGCTCGGGATCGAGGCGCAGGGCGCGGCGATAGAAGCGCTCGGCCTCCGCGATCCGCCCCTGGCTCAACGAGAGGTCGCCGAGAGCGAGGTAACTGAAGGGGTTGCGGTTGCCGGTGCGATCGATGAGGGCGAGCAGGTCCTCCGCTTCTCGATGCCGGCCCAGGAGATGCAGCAGAGCCGCCAGGTTCTGATAGGCGGTCACGGTCGAAGGATCGACTTCCAGCGCCTGGCGGTAGGCTGCTTCCGCCGCCTGCACATCCCCTGTCCGGCGCCAGGCCACCCCCAGATTGACCCAGGCTTCGGCGAGCTCGGGATCGAGCTTGACCGCGGTCCGGAGCAGAGCAAGGCCCTCGCGATGGCTGCCGGCCCGCAGCTCCTCGGCACCCCGGTTGGAGTAGTAGAGCGCGACCGCCGTGAGATCGCTGATCTCGTCCACCCAGCGGTAGGCGCGCACCGGCCGCTCGGCGAAGTCCAGGATGCGCCGCCGGTCGGCCGTGCCGTAGGCCGCCGTGATGTGCGCCGAGGCGACGATCAGATCGCCGTCCCGTTCGAAGCTCTGCAGGTCGGAGACGCGGAGGAAATAGACCGGCAGGTTGAGCTCGCGGGCCATCGCCACGAACATCTGGGTGAAGCCGAGGCAATTCGCGACGCCGCTGCGGAAGACCTCGGAAGCGGTGCCGGTGTATCCCGCTTCGTAGCGCAGCGGCCGCTCGTCGCGCGCCAGGATCGCCTGCAAGAGCCAATTGAGCTGGGTCTCCTGCTCGTTCGAGCGCGGCACGGTCGAGTTGACCCAGGTCCGCATCTCCTCGTCGATCTCGAAGGGCACGACCAGCTCCGACAGCGCGACCCCGCGCCGCTCCGCCTCGACGCGCAGCGTCTCCTCGAGCCGCGCCCCGAGCCCGCTGCTGACGCAACCGCTCGTCGCCAGCCCGAGCAGACCCAGCGCCGCCCCCGCGATCCGGCGGCGACCCCTCATCTCGCCCTCCGGCGAGTGATTCGGTGAACGAGCTGGCGCGCCGGCTCGGCGCCGCGCAGCAGACCGGCACCCAGGTAGAGCAGGGCGAAGAGCCCGAAGACAGCCGTCGCGCGCAGCGTGGGGTGCCAGCCCAGCCCGGCCGTGGAGAAGGCCAGCCCGAGGGCCGGCAGGGCCGCCAGGACGGCGGCCAGCGCGTCCAACCCCAACTCGCGCGCCGGCCAGCGGTGCGCCCTCCAGCGCCGGCGGGCAGCGCGATCGAGCGCGCCGAGCTCCAACCAAGCCGCCAGGCTGGCGGCCGCGGCGAGGCCGATGGCGCCCAGGCGCAAGGCCGTCCCGCCGCCCGCGGACGCGAGCCCGGTCAGCGGAATGCGATCGAACAGCAGCATCAGCGGCAGCCCGACGACCAGCCCGCAGCCGACGCGCAGCAGCGCGATGCGGGCCGGCGTGCGAGCGTCGCCGCGCGCGTAGAAGCCGGACTGCAGCACGCGCGCCGCCGTCGCCGCCGGCAGACCGATGGCGTAGGTCGCGAGCACCAGATAGACGAGCCAGCTCTCAGCCACTCCGAACCGCCTCCCGAAGAGCTGATACACCCCTTCCACCGCCGGAAGGCCCAGCAAGAGATACGCCAGAGCGCTGGGCAGGTTCAGGAAACCCGATTGACGGAGAGCTCGCGCGGTGCCAGCGGCGAGCTCCTCTTCCGAAGCTGCCGCGTGCAGTCGCGAGAGCCCCGGAAGCGCTGCGGCCACGATCGACATGCCGAAGAGACTGACCGGCAGCAGGTAGAGCACCTGGGCGTAAGCCAGCGCGCTCACCGCGCCGGCGACCAGGAACGAAGCGAGAATCTGGTCGAGGTAGGAGGCCAGCTGCACCGCACCCCGCCCGGCGAGCGTCGGCACGAACGCCGCCAGCGCCTCCCGAACCGGCGTCCAGCGCGGTCGCCAGGCGAGACTGAACCCCTCGAGGTCCCGCACCACGACAGGCAGCTGAACGGCCAACTGGAGCAGCGAACCGACCAGCGCGCCGGCGCAGGCCGCGAAGAGCAGCCGGTCGGAAGCGGCCGCCGCTCCGGCGCCGGCCCGCTCGCCCAGCGCCACCCAACAGACGGCGGCCACGATGGCCGCGTTCCAGAGCACGGGAGCGAAGTAGGCGACGAAGAAGCGCCCATGGCTGTTGCGCACGCCGAGCGCCCAGGCGGAGAGCACGAGCACGGCGGTCATCGGGAAGATCCAACGCACCGCGGCGACTGCCAGCTCGTAGCGGTCGACGCTCGCGGCACCGATCGCGACGAGCGCGCGATCGCGCAGGAAGCCGCTCGCCAGCAGGGCCACGATCGGTCGTGCGGCGAGCATGCCGAGGAGCGCGAGGCCGCTCGCCACGGCGAGGAGCAGAGCGAGGATCGCGCCGGCGAAGCGTCCCGCTTCCTCCCGTCGTCCCTGGGCGAGGAGGCGCGAGTAGATCGGAATGAAGGCGGCCGAGAGGGTCTGCTCGCCGAGCAGGTTCTGCAGCAGGTTCGGCATCCGCAAGGCAGCCGAGAAGACGTCGGCGTGCGGTCCGACGCCGAAGAAAGCGCCGAGCACGCTGGTGCGGACCAGGCCGGCGACCCGGCTGGCCAGGATGCCGGCGCCGACCGCCAGCGCGCCGCCACCCCGCCGCGACTCCCCCTCCGGCGCCACCCGCGCGCTCCGCCGCCGGCTCCTAGGAACCCGCCGGGTTCTTGGCCATCCAGGCGCTCGCCAGAGGCCGCACGATGACCGACTCCGCGTCCAGCCCCGCGGCGGCCGCGAGCGCCCGCTCGTACCAGGTGCGCGCCGCCGCGCGATCGCGCAGCCGCGCATGACAGTCGGCGATCAGGTACGCGATGTAGGCGCGCTCGGTCTCCGACTGGTTGAGCTGCTCGAGCGCGTCGCTGTACTTGCGGTCCTGCCAACGGATGTACCCGATCAGATAGGGGTAGATCCAGCGATAGTGGTCGGCGTTCGCCGGGTCGGCGTCCATGGCGGCCTTCGCCTGGTCGGCCAGAGCCTGCGCCGCGCGGCTGTCGCGCCGTTGCGCCGCGACTCTCGCCGCGCCGTGCAGCTGCCGGACGCGCCAGATCGCCTTCTCCTCGGCTTTCATCGCCGAGCCTTCGACGATCTGCAGGCCGCGGCTGTACCAGGCTTCGGCGTCGTCCGCCCGGCCGGTTTCGAGGAGCACCCGGGCCGTGGCATTGGCGGTCGACGCCGCCATGTCGGCCCGGCCGGCCTGTTGCCAGAGGGCGACCGCCTGCTCGGCCCGCTCCAGGCCCTGCGGCAGTTGCCGCAGGTAGGCGCGGACGTAGACGATGCCCATCAGCGCGCGCGAGCGGTCCCCCTCCGAGGCTGGCAGCGACGCAGCGCGCTCGAGGTCCGCGAGCGCCTTCTCGCTGTCTCCGAGATAGAGGCTTGCGGTCGCGCGGCCGACCAGCGCCGCGACCGGCTGTCCGAGCTCGTCCACCGCGTGGTTGTAGGCATTGAAGGCGCCGCCGAAGTCGCCCTGCTGACGCAGCAGATCGCCGACGCCGAGCAACGCCGCGACATAGGCCGGGTCGATGGCGGTGGCAGCCCGGTAGGCGGCGAGCGCACCGGCGGCATCGTCCGCGCCGCGCAGCGCGTCGCCGAGGAGCTTGCGCAGTCGTTTGTCGGCGCCGTTCACCGCGATCGCCTGCTGCAGCGCCGAGGCCGCCTCCGCGAACTTGCGTTCGTCGAGCAGATTGACTCCCTGCGCCGCCCTGGCGATCCAGGATCCGCTGCCACCCAGCGCGCTCGCCTGCTCCAGAGTCGCCCGGCGGGTGTCGCCCCGTTCGGCGAGCGCCAATTGGAACAGCGACTCCGCGGCCGCGGCCGCGAGCGCTGGGCGCGCTGCATCGGCGTCCCCCCGGTCGAGGGCCCGCTGCGCCTGTGAGATCGCACTGCTCTGTCCCCAGGTCGCAGCCGCCGACAGGAACAGCACCAGCCAGCTCCCCGTCCGTCGCATCATCGCCCACTCCTCCTCTGCCTGTTCAATGCCCCCCGCGAGCTCAGCGGACCGCCGGCGAGACACCTCGCCGCGCCCGAGCCTCGCGCTGCACCGCCTGTAACATTCCCGCCAGCCCGAGGGACTTGCCCATCGAGAGCTCGCGGCCGAAGATCCTCTCCACGATCTCCGCCGGCACGCCGGCGACCGCCTCCAGCGCCTCGCCGGACAGCGATCGATCCAGGATGACCGCCAGCGCCTTGGCCGAGATGCCCTGCGGATTCTCCACCGCGAAATGAAACGAGAGCGTCCCGTCGGGATTCTCCTCCGACCAGACGAAGGCCTGGGACTCGCAGCCCGGCACCCGGCGTTCGTCCGGGTACGGCCGCCGCGCGATGCGCTCGGGGACCTCACGGAAGCGTTCTGCCAGCGAGATCAGCCAGTCGATCCGCTCGGCGCGCTCCAGGCCCTCGAGCGTCTCCACCAACTCGGCGAGGCGAGGCGGAATCACTCGCTCAGCGTTCAATCGGAACGCCCACCAGGTTACCCCACTCGGTCCAGCTTCCGTCGTAGTTGCGCACCCGCGGGAAGCCGAGCAGGTAGGTCAGGACGAACCAGGTGTGACTGCTGCGCTCGCCGATCCGGCAGTAGGCAATGACCTCCTCGTCGGCCCGTAGCCCTTGTTCCTCGACGTAGATCCGCTCCAGCTCGGTGGCGCTCTTGAACTCGCCGGTCGTCGAGTCCACCGCCCGGCCCCAGGGCACGTTGGCCGCGCCCGGGATGTGCCCGCCACGCAAGGCCCCTTCGTTGGGATAGGCCTCCATGTGGAGACGCTTGCCGGTGAACTCCTCCGGGCTGCGGACGTCGACCAGTCGGCCGCCCGCCCGCAGGTGCTCGAGCACCTGATCACGAAACGCCCGGTGGCGCCGATCGTCGCGCTCGGGCGCGACATAGGCCGTCGGCGCCGGAGTGGGCACGGCCCGCGTCAGAGGTCGCCCTTCGCGTTCCCACTTCGCGCGCCCGCCGTCCATCACCTTCGCCCTGCCGTGCCCGAAGAGCTGGAAGATCCAGAAGGCGTAGCAGGCCCACCAGTTGCTCTTGTCGCCGTAGAAGACGACCACGCTGTCCCGCGTGATGCCGTGGCGGCTCATCAGGCCGGCGAAGGCGGCGCGATCGAGATAGTCACGCCGCAGCGGATCGTTGAGGTCCCGTGTCCAGTCGATCTCGACCGCGCCCGGCAGATGGCCCGAGGGGTAGACCAGCGGATCCTCGTTCGACTCCACCAGCCGCACGGACGGGTCGGCCAGTCGCTCCGCCACCCAGGCGGTGGAGACCAGCACGTCGGGATGCGCGTAACCGCGCGATTCCGAATCACCCATCGCGATGGTTCCTCCTCGCGCCTCAGTATAGCCGGGCTCTCCGTGAGTCGCCGGTAGAATCCCCGTTGCCGTGAACCGACCACCACCGCCCCAGGACTGCGCGGCCGTTCCGATTCCGCCACCTCCCCGTCCGCGGCTCTACGTCGTGGCGCTCTCGCACCTCGACACCCAGTGGCGCTGGACGGTGCGTGACACGGCACGACGCTTCCTTCCCGAGACGGTGAGGGCGAACGAGCGCCGCTTCGCGCGCTTTCCCGGCTACGTCCTGTCGTTCGAGGGCGCGTTCCGCTACCGGCTGCTCGCCGACTGCGCTCCCGAGCTCTTCGCGATCGTGCGGCAACGGGTCGCCGAAGGCCGCTGGTTTCCCGCCGGCGCGGCCTGGGAGGCGTTCGACGTCAACCTCCCGGCGCCGGAGTCGATCCTGCGCCAGATTCTCTACGGTCGCCGCTGGTTCGAGCTGGAGCTGGGAGCCAGCGGGGGCGACCTCTTCCTCCCCGATTGCTTCGGCTTCGGATGGGCCCTGCCCACGCTCGCCGTGCACGCCGGCATCGTCGGATTCTCCACCCAGAAACTGCGCCGCGGCGAGCTCATGCGCTCGGCCCATGGCATTCCGTTCCCGTTCGGACGTTGGGTCGGCCCCGACGGCTCCGAGCTCCTCGCGGTGCTCGACCCGGGCGAGTACGGCGCGCAAGCGAGCTCCGACCTGGCCCACGATCCCGAGTGGCAGCAGCGCTTCGCGGCCCTCGCTTCGGCTGGCCGTCCGCCACTGCTCGAGACCTATCAGGGCCTCGGAGACCGGGGTGGCGCCCTCCCCGAAGCGACGCTCGAGTGGCTCGAGCACGCCCGGCGCTCCGACGGACCGCTCGACGTCCGGGTGGCACCCTCGGAGCGCATCTTCCTCGACCTGCAGCCCGAGGAGCGCGCGCGCCTGCCGGAGTACCGCGGCGAGCTCCTGCTCTCGGTGCACGCCACCGGGTGCTACAGCTCGCGCGCCCAGATGAAACGCTGGCACCGCGCCGCCGAGCGGCTCGCCGACCTCGCCGAACGCGCCGCGTCGCTGGCCCGCGTCACCGGCCGGCGCGCCTATCCCGAGCACCGCCTGCGCGAAGCCTGGCTGCGCGTGCTCGCCCATCAGATGCACGACGACCTGACCGGCACGAGCATTCCGGCGGCCTACCGGTACGGTGCGCAGGACCTCGCATTGGCGCTCAACGAGCTCGCCGGCATCGCCGTCGACTCGATCGGCGCGCTGGCCGGCGCCTTGGATACGCGGACCGAGGGAATCCCGCTGCTGGTCTTCAACCCGCTCCCCTATCCGCGCGAAGAGCTGGTCGCCGTGACGGTCGCCGAGCCCGGCGATCGCCCGCCGCGGATCCTCGGCCCGGAAGGTCACGAGGCCCCGGCGCAGTGGCACCGTGGTCGCGACGCCTGGGAGGGCTGGATCCTGGCCCGCGTTCCGGCGCTCGGCGTCGCCGTCTATGAGGCCCGGCCCGGCGAGGGATCGATGGAGCTCTCGGCGTCCGAGCTGATCGTCGGGGAGCGCTCGCTCGCCAACTCGCGCTACCGCGTGACCCTCGACGAGGCGGGCGACGTCGCCGCCCTGCACGACCTCCGGCTCGCCCGCGAGCTGCTCGCCGCCCCCGCCGGACTCGAGATTCTCGCCAATCGGTCGACCTACTTCCCGGCCTGGGAGATCCAGTACGCCGACGTCGCCCGGGCACCCCGGACCCGCGTCGGCGAGCTCGAGCGGCTCACCCGGCTCGAGTCCGGTGCCCTGCGCGTCACTTTCGAAACCGTGCGGCGTGCCGAAGGATCGCGCTTCCGCCAGCGGGTGAGCCTCGCCGCGGGCGCCTCCGGCGACTGGCTCGAGGTCACGCAGGAGATCGACTGGCGAAGCGACGCGGCGCTCCTCAAGGCGGGGTTCCAGGTCCCCTGGCGGAGCCCCGAAGCGCTCTACGACCTGGGCGTCGGCGCCATCGGACGACCGGTCAACAGCTCCCGGCTCTACGAGGTTCCGGCCCAGCAGTGGGCGGCCCTGCTCGATGCCGAGGGCCAGGGCCTGGGAGTCCTCTCGCAGAGTGCGCAGGGATGGGATCACCCGGCCGAGGATCGCTTGCGGCTGACCCTGCTGCACACCCCGGCGATCGGCCGGCGCCTGCGCTACCAGCACCGCCAGGACTTCGCCCGCCATCGTTTCCGCTACGCCCTCACCGGCGTGCGCGACCCGGATGCGCCGGGAGAGCTCGCCCGGCTCGCCGAGCGCTTCCGGTTGCCGCTCACCGCGTTCTGGGCGAGGCGCGCGCCAGGGCCCCTGGGCCGCAGTTGCTCCCTGCTCGAGTCCATGGACGCCGGGTCCGAGCTCATGGCGCTCAAGGGCGCGGAGGCGGGACGTGGACTGGTGGCGCGCTTCAGGGAGACCTCCGGCCGGGGCGTTCCGCTGCGACTGCGCCGCGCCGCTCCAGGGCTGCGGAGCCTCCGTCCGCTCGACGGCCGCGAGCAGCCGATCGGCCCGGGTCGCCCGCTCGGGCCCGAGATCGTCGAGCAGTCGCTGCCGCCCTTCGGGCTCGCCACCCTCGGCGTCGAGTTGCTGCCGGAGGAGCCACCTGCCGAATCGACCCCCTTCGCTTCCCTGCCGCACGATCTGCGAGGCATCACCGTTCCGGGAGAACGGGGCGGCGGTTTCGACCGGCGCGGACACGCGTTCGCCCGGCAGCTCCTCCCCCCCGAGCTGCGGGTCGACGGGCTTTGCTTCGAGCTCGCCGCGGACTCGCCGCCGGGCGCCGCGAACGTCACCCGCTGCCGCGGGCAACGCTTCGCGGTCCCCGCCGGTTACGCCACGCTCGTGCTCCTCGCAGCGGCGGTGGGCGGCGCGCTGGAGGTCGAATTCCGGGTCGCCGGGCGTCCCATCCGCCACCTCGTCCAGGACTGGTCGCTGCCGCTCGGTCGCTTCGACGAGCCCTGGCGTTGGCCCTGGGGCTACGCCCTGCGTCAGGTCCGGCCCGGACATCTCACCGCTGCGCCGGTGCTCTACACGGCGCCGCATCGCCATCGGCGTGGCCGCGTCGATCCCTGCCGGCCCGCCACGCTCTTCGGCATCTCCCTGCCGCTCGACGGCCGCGAGGCGGCCTGCGAGCTGCCCGACGCGCCGCGCCTGCGGCTGGTCGCCGCGGCGCTGTCGCGCCGCCCCTGGCCAGCGGCCGGACCGGCCTTTCCGCTCTTCGACTGAGCTCCGCCGTGGAACCTCTCTTCTGGGTCGTCGCCACACTCCTGGTGGCGCTCGGTATCGCCGGCACGGTGCTTCCCGCCCTGCCCGGGGCCCCCATGGTCTTCGTCGGACTGGTGCTGGCGGCCGCCGCCGACCGCTTCGAGCGCGTCGGCTGGCCGACCCTGCTCGTCCTCGCGCTGCTCACCCTGGCCGCGATGGCGATCGACCTCGCGGCCGGCATGGTCGGCGCGCGACGGATCGGGGCGAGCCCCTGGGCGATCGCCGGAGCGGCCCTCGGCACGATCGCCGGGCTCTTCTTCGGTTTCGCCGGCCTGCTCCTGGGTCCGCTGCTCGGAGCGGTCGGCGGCGAGTGGCTGGCGCGGCGCGAAGTGGCGCGCGCCGCCCGCGTCGGCTTGGCGACCTTCGTCGCGCTGCTCCTCGCCGCCGCCGCGAAGATCGCGCTGGTCTTCCTGATGGTCGGGCTGTTCGCCCTCGCCTGGTGGATCTGAAGCCCGAGCCGGCTCAGCCGAACAGCCCGGACGTCTCCAGGACCTCGAGGATCTCGACTTCCTGGATCAGCCAGTCGCCGCCCTCCCGGCGCCACCCGATGCGCACCCGAAACGTCTCGCGCCCCGGGCCCACGTCCCGCAGACCGTCGACCCGCAGCACGCAGACGAGCTCCGCAGTACCGTTGTCCCGCACCTCGAGCTGGCGGTCGCGGTCGGAGACCGCGACCCGGCTCGCGGTCGAGCGGTACCGCTCGACCACCGCGGCGAGCTGTTGCCGATCGGTGATGGTGCCGGCGTAGGGCCGCGCGAAGACGACGAATCCCGGAGCGAAGCGCGCCAGGAGCTCTCGGGCCTTGGCGAGGCGGACGAGATCGCTCTCCGGGCCCGACTTCTCCGCCGCCTCCTCGAGCGCATCGAGCGCCGCTCCGATGCGGCGAGCATCGCTCGACCACCAGCGCAGACCCGCCCAGGCGCCGGCGGCGAGCAGCGCGACAGCCGCCCAACGCCAGAGCGAGCGGTGCACTTCAGCTCAGGCGCGCGTTGAGGACGATCTCGATGGCGGCGAGAGCCTTGGAGACCGGACAGCCCTTCTTCGCCGCCTCGGCCTGCTCGGCGAAGGCCTCGGCCGAGATCCCCGGGACCTCGGCGACGCAATCGAGGTCGACGCGCGAGATCGCGAAGCCCGCCTCGCCCTTGACCAGGTGCACCTTGGCCTCGGTCGAGACGCGCCTGGGCGCGAAGCCGGCGCGGCCCAGGCCGGCGGCGAGAGCCATCGAGAAGCAGCCGGCATGGGCGGCGCCGATCAGCTCCTCCGGATTCGTCCCCGACCCCTCCTCGAATCTCGAGGCGAACGAATAGCGCCCCTCGAAGGCGCCGCTGCCCAGCCGCACAGTTCCCTGACCGTCCTGCAGTCCGCCGTTCCAGACGGCGGAAGCCTTGCGCAGTGCCATGCCAACCTCCTCAGAAGGTGAAGCGAACCGTCGCTCCCATTGTGATCGTATCCGTGTCGTAGTCGTCGAGCTGCTCCCACTCGGCGAATCGATAGTCGCCGTTGATGTCGAGGTGGACCTTGGGCAGGATCAGCAGGTCGATGCCGACCTTGGCGATGAAATAGGGGTCGGACCAGTCCCCGTCGACGAAGTCCGAGTAAGTCACGCCCATCCCCACGCCGCCGTAGAAGCCCCTCCCGGCCAGCACGTAGACCTGCGGCGAGACGGCCCAGGCATCCGAGCCCTGGAACCCGCTCTCGAAGTACTCGGCCGCGGCCTCGAAGCGGATGAACCCGGCGACGTACTGGTAGGAGACCACCCCCGTCAGGCCATCGTCGTCGATCTCGAAGTCGGGCAGCTCGTCCGCGATCTCGTCCACCGTCTTCCAGTAATGCACTCCGAAGCCCAGGCGATGCTCCCCTGCCGAGGCTGGCGCGGGCGCCAGAGCGACGGCCACGGCGACGATGACGAGCCAGAGTCCTCTGTGCATGACGCTCTCCTGTGGTTGTCCACCGCGGACGCGGGCCGCAGCGGTTCGCAGCTCGGCCGCGAGCCTACCAAGTCCCCCCGTCGGGGAGAGCGGAAAAGCTCATTCTCCGCCGTCACGGTACTGCCGGCGCAGACGCAGGCGCCCCATCTCGCGGGTCGTCGAGAAGCCGGCAAAGGCGGCGCGATAGGCGCTCTGGTCCGCCGGTTCCCCGTTGATCGCCTCGACTTCGATCGCCGCGAGCGGCGCCACGGCGCGCGTCAGGGCCACCCGCAACGGGCGCACCAGCTCGCTCAGCCCGGGGTCGGCGGGCGAGGTGGCGAAGGTCAGCTCCCGGCCGCCGCGCCGCGCCACGAGAACCAGCTCGCTGCCCCGGTAGACCAGGTGGCTCGACGCCGTGCGCCGCGGCAGAGCGCTCTTCAGCTCCGGGAGATCGATCCCGCAGAGCGACGCCGGATCGAGTGCCGAGCACCACCAGATGGCGCCGCGGGCGGTGGGCTCCTGCAGCCTGCGCACCGCCGCCGGCGAGGCGAACTGCAGCCCGGGGATGCCGGCGAAGAAGTGGCCGGCGACCACCTCCCCGGCGAGCTCGAGCGTCCGCAGGGCGCGGGCCAGGCGCCCCCAGCCCAGGACCGGGAGCTCGCCGGCCACCAGCTCGCGAAAGAGCACCCCATGCCGATCGAGCAGGAGCCGGGCCCGCTCCCGTTGACGCTCTTCCTCGGCCAGCGGATCGCCCGCCGGCGCCGCGACGGCGAGACCGCGCCACCGCCCGGAAAAGGTCCGGCTCCCCTGCCAGGTCCGAAAGAGCGCCCGCCGACCACCGCGCGCCGCCGGGACCACCGTCGCCCCGGCCGGCGCCGAAGCCCTGAAGTCGTTCGCGATGCCCTGGCGCAACGTCTGCAACCCTTCGTGCGTCACGGCGCCCTCCCACACCAGGCGCCAGAGCGCGGCGAGCGTCCGAGCGCTGTCGAGACCGCTTCGTTCCACGAGCTCCAGCAGCTCGAGCCCGTGGGGGCTCGACGCGAGGAAGGAGCGCACCATCTCCGCGTCGGCGTCGAGCTCGCCGACAGGCGGCGGCGCGAGAAACAGATCGAGATCGCCGGCCAGGGCGAAGGCGATCCGCCGCTCGCCGGTGCCGAACCAGAGGAGGTCGCTGTCGCGCGCCAGGGCATCGAGCCACGCCGGTTGATAGTGCTCGAAGCGGGCCGGCAGGAGGTCGCTCTCCCACAGCGCCGCCGGCGCGGGGAAACCGAAGAGCCGCTCGAGCGTCGCGGGGAGCGCACCGCCGTCGGCGGCCGGCGCGGTGAGACCCTGCCACTCGGCGAGGAAGAGCGGCAGCTCGGCGAGCGGCCGGGGCGCGAGATCCGAGCGCGCCGCCGCCCGTCGCCAGCGCAACAGCGTGGCGACGCACTCGACCGTGGCGATCTGCTCCTCCGTTCGGCCGGCGATCAGTCGCCCGACGATCAGGCGCGCCGCCGAGCGCAGGCCGTCGAGTGACCCGGTGACCTCCTCGCCCGTGCCCCAGATCGCCTCGACTCGCCTCCGATCGAGCGGCGGGTGGTGACGCAGCCACTCGTGAACGACCGCCGCCAGAGCCGGCGCGGACTCGACTCTCCCCGCGCCCCAGCCGGCCGCCTCGAGCCGCGCGGTTGATTCGCGGGCGATCCAGCAGGGCTCGCCGGACGGGCTCGCGAGCTCGACGAGCTTCCCCTGCGCGACGAGCTCGGCGGCCAGCCGCGCCCCGCTCCCCGCCGCCTCGCGGTCGAGCGCGTCCAGCAGCTCCCGCCACTCGTCGCGCGGCAGGGCGAGACGCTCCTTCACCCACTCCAGCAGTTCCTCCGCGCTCGCCGGCGGATACCCCGGGAGGAGGCGTTGCACCTTGCGCCGATAACGCTCGACCAGATCCTCGGCGAGCTGCGGACGATCCTCCGCAGCGAGCGCGACCTCGCTGACCAGGTCGGGGCGCAGCGCTGCGGCGCCGCCGCCTTCCGGCGTGTCGTTGGCGTACATCAGCTCGTTCACCCGTCGCCAGACCAGGTTGGCCGCGAACGGCGATGGTCGCTCGACGCGGACCCGGCTCACCCGCGTCTCGCCGCGCTGCAACGCCTCCAGGTGTCCGCGCAGCTCACCCAGCTCGAAGTCGTCCTGCAGACACTCACGCCAGGTCTCCAGGGTGAGCGGGAAGTCGTCGTGAGCCGCCGTCGAGGCGAGCAGCCGTTTGGCGTTCTCGCGCGACAGCCAGAGGGGAGTCCGCCGGCCGGGCGCCGCGCGGGGCAGCAGCAGGGCGCGTTGCGCGTTCTGCCGGAAGCGCGCCCCGAAGTAGCCGGAGCCCTCCAGCCGCTGGCGCAGCAGCGACTCCAGGCGGTCGGGCTCGACGGCCCGCAGCAGCCGGATCGGGTCGGTGCCGGTCGGAAGCTGCAGCAGAACGGCGTCGTCGTCGCTCTGCACCTCCAGCGCTTCACCGGTCTCCTCCTGCCAGGCCGCGGCGAGCGCCAAGGCCAGCGGACGATTCACCGTTCCTCCCCAGAAGGTGAAGAGCAGCGCCTGCGTCCGGCCCGGCAGCAGCTCCCGCCCCTCGCCGGGAGCCGGACACTCCTCCCACACCAGGTGGCGCGCATGCGGCAGCCCGACCCCGAGCGCCGCGCGTTCGGCGCGCAGCAGCTCGAGCAGCTCCTGCGCCGCGGCCGGTTCGAGCGCGTGCTCCGTAACCAGGAGATCCACCGCGCGAGGATCGTCGAGCCGGGCATCGAGCCGCTCGAGGAGCTCCGAGACCCGGCGCGAGAAATAGGCCCCGCGGTCGCTGGCGTCGGCCCGCCAGAAGGGGGCGAGCGAGGCGCCGCCGCGGGCCGGCGAGACCAGCACGTCGTGGGCGGTGATCTGCTGGATGCGCCAGCTCTGCGCGCCGAGGGTGAAGGTATCGCCGATCGAGCGCTCCCAGACGAACTCCTCGTCGAGCTCCCCCAGGCGGGCGCGCGATTCCGCCAGCCGGATCTGGAAGTAGCCGCGGTCGGGAATCGTGCCCCCGGCCTGGGCGAGCAGCCGCGCGCTCCCTGGGCGGCCGCGCACCGTTCCGTCCAGACGGTCGATCGCCAGCCGCGGGCGCAGCTCCGGCAGTCTCGCCTCCGCGTACCGCCCGGCGAGCATCTCGAGCAGGAGGTCGAAATGGTGACGCGGCAGCTCGTGATAGGGCTCGCTGGTGCGCACGAAGGCGTAGAGGTCGTCGAGCCGCCAGCTCTCGTGCGCCACCAGCGCGAGCACGACCTGCGCCAGCACGTCGAGCGGCGCGCGCGGGAAACGGAGCGGCTCGAGGTCTCCCGCGAGCACCGCCTGCGCGGCCACCGCGCAGTCGAGAAAGTCCCGCGGGTGGAGCGGGTAGAGAATCGCCCGGCTAACCTCCCCGACCCGGTGCCCGGCGCGCCCGATGCGCTGCGTCGTCGAGGCGAACGAGCGCGGTGACTGCAACAGCAGGACCCGGTCGAGCGCCCCCACGTCGATGCCGAGCTCGAGCGAGCTGGTCGCGACCAGGGCCGGCAGGCGTCCCTCCTTCAGGCGCTGCTCGACCGCGGTGCGCAGCTCACGCGCCAACGATCCGTGGTGCGACCAGGCGAGCTCGCGGCCGGCCGCGTCGTTCACCAGGCGGGTCATCTTCTCCGCCATCCGGCGGCTGTTGGTGAACACCAGCGTCGAGCGCAGCTCGCCGATGCGCGCTCGAAGCTCCTCGGCGAGGGCGGTCCACAGCGCTTCGCTGCCGCGCCGCTCCTCTGCGCCCTGCTCGGGCGCCACCCGGCGGACCGCGAGGGCGTAGCGTTTCTCCGACCGGACCGCGACGACGCGCACCGGGCGCGCCACGTAGCGCGGCTCACCCCCGGCGCCGCGCTCCAGGCGATAGCCGCCCACCCAGGCCGCGACCCGGTCGAGCGGTCGGACGGTCGCCGAGATCGCGATGCGCTGGATCTCGCCGCAGGCGAGCACCAGTCGATCGACCGCGGTCACCAGATGGGTGCCCCGCTTGCTCCCGGCGACCGCGTGCACCTCGTCGAGGATCACCGTGCGCAGGCCCGCGAAGAGCGCCGCGCCGCCCCGCGCGAGCAGGAGGAGGTTGAGGCTCTCCGGCGTGGTGATCAGGATCTCCGGGCGGCGCCGCACGATCCGCTGCCGCTCCGCCGGCGGGGTGTCGCCGCTGCGCACCGCGACGCGGATCGGCGGCAGCGCGCTGCCGCTCGCGGCGAACGCCTCGCCGATGCCCGCCAGCGGCTCGATCAGGTTGCGTTCGATGTCGGCGTTGAGCGCCTTGAGCGGCGAGACGTAGAGCACGCGCGTGGTGCCCCCTTCCCACGCGCCCGTGGCCAGCCGGTCGAGCGCCCAGAGGAATGCGGTGAGGGTCTTGCCGCTGCCGGTGGGCGCGGTCACGAGCACGTGCTCGCCGGCGGCAATCGGCCCCCAGGCCGCTCGCTGGACCGCCGTCGGCACGCCGTAGCGCGCGGCGAACCACGCGCGGATCCGAGGGTCGAAGTGCTCCAAGCCCATCGCCGGCGACTCTAGCAACCGGCGGCGGCTCGACGAGGGTAGGATCGCGCCATGGCCCCCCTGAGCGGCAAGACCCTGCTGATCACCGGTGCGTCGCGCGGCATCGGCTTGGCGATCGCCAAGCGCGCGGCGCGCGACGGTGCCAATCTCGTGATCCTCGCCAAGACCACCGAGCCGCATCCGAAGCTGCCCGGGACGATCTACACGGCGGCCGAGGAGATCGAGGCGGCCGGGGGGCAGGCCCTCGCCATCCCCACCGACATCCGCTCCGAGGAGCAGGTCGAGGCCGCGGTCGAGCACGCCCGGCGCCACTTCGGCGGCATCGACATCCTGATCAACAACGCCTCGGCGATCGGGCTGAGCGGCACGCTCGAGACCCCGATGAAGCGTTTCGATCTCATGTTCAGCGTCAACGTGCGCGGCACCTACCTCTGCTCGCGCGCCTGCCTGCCGGCGCTGATCGCGGCGGAGAATCCGCACGTGCTCAACCTCTCGCCGCCGCTCAACCTGGAGAGCCGCTGGTTCGCCGGTCACGTCGCCTACACCATGGCGAAGTACGGCATGTCGATGTGCGTGCTCGGCATGGCCGAGGAGTTCCGCGATCGGGGTATCGCCTTCAATGCCCTCTGGCCGCGCACCGCGATCGACACCGCGGCGCTCGCCATGCTCGGCGGCGTGGTCTCGTCGCGCAACACCCGGCGGCCCGAGATCCTCGCCGACGCCGCCTACTGGATCCTCACCCAGCCGGCGCGCGAGTGCACCGGCAACTTCTTCCTCGACGACGAGGTCCTGGCGCGCGCGGGAGTGACCGATCTCGAGCGCTATGCCGTCGAGCCCGGCCAACCACTGCTTCCGGACTTCTTCGTCTGAGATGACCGGCCCGACCCAGCTGCGCCGCTCCGCCTGCCCGCTGGACTGTCCGGACGCCTGCAGTCTCGAGGTGACGGTCGAAGCCGGACGGGTCGTCAAGCTCGCCGGCGCCAGCGATCGCAATCCGCTCACCGCCGGCTTCATCTGCTCCAAGGTCCGGGATTTCCCGGCGCACCTCTACGGTCCGCAGCGTCTGACGCGACCGCTGCGCCGCGTGGGTGCCAAGGGCGAGGGACGCTTCGTGCCGATCGACTGGAACGAGGCGCTCGATCTCGCCGCCGAGCGCCTGCTCGCGGCTCGCGAGAGCGACGGCGGCGAGTCGATCCTGCCTTACTCCTATGGCGGCTCGAACGGCCTGCTCAGCCAGGACACCGTCGACGCGCTGCTCTTCCGCCGTCTCGGAGCCTCCCGCCTGGCACGCACGGTCTGCGCGGCGGCCACCGGGCGCGCCGCGCTCGGGCTCTACGGCAAGATGGAGGGGGTCGCCCTCTCCGACTACGTGCACGCCCGCCTGATCGTGCTCTGGGGCTGCAATCCGTCGGCCTCGGGAATCCACCTGGTGCCGATCGTGCGCGCAGCGCGCCGCGCCGGGGCGCGGCTGGTGGTCGTGGATCCGCGCCGGATTCCGCTCGCCGCCGAGGCCGACCTGCACCTCGCGCCCCGTCCGGGAACCGACGTCGCGGTCGCCCTGTCGCTGCTGCGCGAGCTGTTCGCCAGTGGCCGCTCCGACCGGGCGTTCCTCGCCGCGCACGCCACCGGTGTCGAGGCGCTGCAGGAGCGCGCCGCCGCCTGGACCTTCGCGCGTGCCGCCGAGATCGCCGGCGTCTCCGCCGCCGATCTCGCGCGCTTCGCGGCGCTCTATGCCGAGACCTCGCCGGCGGTGATTCGCTGCGGCTGGGGACTCGAGCGCAATCGCAACGGCGGTTCGGCGGTGGCCGCAGTCCTCGCCCTGCCGGCGGTGGCCGGGAAGTTCGGCGTGCGCGGCGGCGGCTACACCCTGTCGAACTCCGCGGCCTGGAGCTTCGACGGCTCCTCGATCGCGGGTCCCGAGCCGGCGACCCGGCGGATCAACATGAACCGCCTGGGCGAGGCGCTCTCCCCCACCGCGGTGCCCCCGGTCCGGGTGCTCTTCGTCTACAACTCGAACGCGCTCATGACCACGCCCCATCAGACCGCCGTCCGACGCGGCCTGGAGCGTGAGGACCTCTTCACCGTCGTGTTCGATCAGGTGGCGACCGACACTTCCCGCTACGCCGACCTCGTGCTTCCCGCCACCACCTTCCTCGAGCACCACGAGCTCTCCCGGGGCTACGGAGCCTTCGTGCTGCAGGCCAGCGAGCCGGTCATCCCGCCGGTCGGCGAGGCGCGATCGAACCACGACGTCTTCGCCGAGCTCGCGGTGCGCACCGGCGTCGCGCGGCGCGCCGAGCTGCCGGACGTCGGCGAGGTGCGGCGCCGCCTGCTCGCCAGCAGCGGGCGAGGCGACGAGCTCGCGGCGGCGCTGGCCGACGGCGGATACGCCGTCCCGGCGGCGGGGGACCGGCCGATCCAGTTCGTCGACGTCTTCCCGCGCACCCCGGACCGCAAGGCCCACCTCGTCCCGGAGGCCCTGGATCGCGAGGCCCCGGCGGGCCTCTATGCCTATCGACCCGACCCCGGCGACGCCACCCATCCGCTCGCGCTCATCTCGCCGGCGACCGGCAAGACGATCAGCTCGACCTTCGGTCAACTGCGCCGCGAGCCGGCGCGCCTGGAGATCCATCCCGACGACGCCGCGGCACGTGGCCTCGCCGACGGGGATCGGGTCCGGGTCGCCAACGGCCTGGGCGAAGTACACTGCCGAGCGCGACTCTCCGCAGCGGTGCGCCGCGGCGTCGTGGTGCTCCCCAAGGGGCTGTGGAGCCATCAGACCGAGAACGGCGCCACCGCTTGCGCGCTCGCCCCGGACACCCTGGCCGACCTCGGCGGCTCGGCCTGTTTCAACGACGCGCGGGTCGACGTCGAGCGCCTCCCCGACTAGCGCCTCTTGTCGTAGGTCGAATAGCCCACGACCAGCGCCCGGCGCGGCTCGCTCGCGGCGCTCGCGAACGCCGCGAGCAGCACGGTCCGCTGGCCCACGCGCCGCACCACCGGCGCGAAGGGGAACCTGCAGCCTCCGGCCGGGCATTCCCGGCCCGGCAGGCAGTCCGCGGTGACGCTCGCGCTCTGCGCCTCGAAACGGAAGCCGGTGTAGCGCGCGCCGGCGGGGAGTGCGACCTGCACGACCCGGCACCCGCCGCCGACGCCGGCTGCGAGCTCATCCACTCCGTCGAGCGGCACCGCGGCGAGGCGCGCCGCGAGATCGCCCGGGCAGCCCTCCGCGCTGCCCACCGAGATCGTCGCCTCGCCCCAGGCGGCCGATTCGCCGGGAGGACACTCGACGCAGACGCGCGGCCGGGCTGCAGGCAGGGGCGCCGGCTGGGGCACCGCCACGGGCTCGGGAAGCGGCGTCACCGGCGCCGGAGGAACGACCTCTGGCGGGGTCGCCGGAATCGCCTGGGGAGTCTCGGACCTGCCTGACGCCGCCGATGGTGGCGCCGGCGGTTCCGACGGCGCCGCGAGCGGCGGCGCGACCGGTGGGGCGACCGGCGCCGTCGCGGGCGCCGGCTCGGCCGGCGGCGGAGCCGCAACGACCGGCCTCGGTGCAGACGTCACGGGCGGCTCCTTCGGCTGGAGTGGGACGCGCACCGCTTCGGGAGCTGGCGTCGGAGAGGGTGGCGCCGGCGCTGGCTTCGCCGGCGGCGGCTGGACCACGACCGGCGCTGGCGCCGCCTGCGGCTCGGCGGCCGGCGGAGCACGGCGCACCGGCGGTGGTGCCGGCTCGGCGGCTGGGGCGACCGGCTCCCGGCGCTGCGCGGGAACGGCTCGCTCCGCGCGCCCGCGGGCGAAGCGGACCTTGAGCGTCGAGCTCGCCCCCGGCGCCATCTGCTGCGAAGCCGCGAGGACTTCCGGCTTGGCGTCGCCCGCCAGCGCCAGCTCGGCGAGGTAGGTCATGTGCCCGGCGTGGCGGACTTCGACCGTCCAGCGGCCAGCCGACAGCCCTCCCACGGTCACCTGCCCGCGCGCATCGGTGAGCACCGAAGGCAGGGCGCCGCCCTCGGGCGCGAGGTAGACCAATCTCACCTCGGCGCCGACGACGTTCTTCCCCTTGGCGTCCTCGACCTGGACTTCGAGGGCCAGGGCCCCGCGCCCATCCTGCGCAGGGAGGGTTCCGGCGAGCGCGAGAGCGCCGACGAGGGCGGACCAAACGGTAGATCGCATGTCGGACTCGGAGTCTACCTCGCCCGGGAAGGCGGCCGGCCGCTCAGAGGCGGGTCGCTGGCGTGACCGGAGGAACGGCGCCGGCGGCCGGCTCGACCGGCGTGAAGTCCTCGCCGGGATTCAGGAAGCGATCGGCTTCCAGGCCGAGCTGCCGGTCGTGCAGTTGGCGATAGCGGCCGCCGAGCGCGAGCAGCTCGTCGTGCCGGCCGCGCTCCACGATCTCGCCCCCTTCGATCACCAGGATCTGGTCGGCGGCGCGGATGGTCGACAGGCGATGCGCGATCACGAAGGTCGTGCGCCCGGCGCGCAGGCGGCCGAGCCCGTCCTGGATCATCGCCTCGCTGTCGCTGTCCAGGCTCGAGGTCGCCTCGTCGAGGATCAGGATCGTCGGGTCGGCGAGGATGGCGCGCGCGATCGCCACCCGCTGGCGCTGACCCCCGGAGAGCTTGACGCCACGCTCCCCCACCACCGTGTCGAGGCCCTGCTCGAAGCGCGCCACGAACTCGTCGCAGTGCGCCACGCGCGCCGCGGCTTCGATCTCCTCGCGGCTGGCCGCCGGGCGGGAATAGGCGATGTTCTCCGCGATCGTGCCGTCGAACAGGAAGTTCTCCTGGAAGACCGCTCCGAGGTGGCGTCGATAGTCGGTCAGCCGCAAGGAGGCCAGGTCCCGTCCGTCGACCAGGATGCGACCCCGCTGCGGGCGGTGGAAGGCCATCAGCAGGCCGATCAGCGTGCTCTTGCCGGAGCCCGAGGAGCCCACCAGCGCGGTGGTCGAACCGGCCGGTGCGGCGAAGGAGACGCCGCGCAGCACCGGTGCGTCCGCCTCGTAGGCGAAGTCCACTCCCTCGCAGACCACCTCGCCGCGCAACTCCCCCACCGGCTCCCGGCTCTGATCCTCGTCGTCCTCGGTCGCCTGGCCGAAGATCTCGCGGATCCGGTCGAGACCGGCGAACGCCTCGGTCAGCTGCGTGCCGATCGAGGCGATCTCCGCCACCGGCGCGACCAGCAGGCCGCTGAAGAAGATGTACATCACGAAATCGCCGAGGGTCATCGACCCGGCGAGGATCGAACGCCCGCCGATCGTCATCATGATCACGCCGACCACCCCGAGGAGCGCCGTCGAGAGCGCCGTGACGCCCGCGATACCGGTCATCGTCGTCCGGATGTTGGCGAACAGGCGATCGATACCGCGCCCGAAGACCTCCCCCTCCAGCCGCTCGGCCGTGTATGCCTTGACGATCCGCACGCCGCCGAGTGACTCTCCGAGCCGGCCCGTGATCTCGGCCTGGATCTTGTTGCGCTCCCGGAAGATCGGCCGCAGGCGCCGGAACGCAAAGGCGAGCATCAGGCCGAAGAGCAGCAGCACCCCGAGAATCGCCGAGGTGAGTCGCCAGTTGAGCCAGAACAGGACGCCGAGCGCCAGCACCGCGGTGAGCAGGCCCCCGCAGAGCTGGACCAGCCCCGTGCCCACCAGGTTGCGGATCCCCTCCGCGTCGTTCATCACCCGCGAGATCAGCTCGCCGCTCTTGGTGGTGTCGAAGTAGCGCGTCGGCAGCCGGAGAATGTGCCCGTGCAGACGCTTGCGCATCGCGGCGATCTGCCCCTGCGCTGCGATCCCGAGGAGGTTTGCCAGGGCGAAGCCGGTCGCCGCCTGGACGAGGGTCGCGAAACCCGCCGCCAACGCGAGCGGCACGAGCAGTTCCCGCCTTCCCTGGCCCAGCACGTCGTCGATCAGGAACTTGGACGAGGCGGGCAGGACCAGTCCGGCGAGCCGACCGACCAGCATCACCGCGAAAGCGAGACCGAGCCTGCCGCGCTGGCGCCAGATCAGCTCGCGCGCTTCCCGCCAGGCGGCGTCGAGCCGGATCTTGCGCCGCTTCGCCTCGCTCATCCGCCCTCGAGCGCCGAGAGGATTCGCGTGCCCGTCACCAGCGAGAGGACGATCGAACCGAAGGTCGCGGCGAGACAGATCAGGGCGAGCAGCAGGTGCTGCAGGCGTTCCGGCTGCAGCGGGTCGAGGAGGCGCGCCGCCACGTAACCGCCCACGAAGCCTCCGAAGTGCGCCCAGTTGTCGACTCCGGGCATGATCAGACCGAAGAGGAACATCACCACCGCCCAACCCCAGACCTGATCGCGCATCGCGCGCTGCCCGCTGCGCCGGCCGTAGAACACCAGCGCGCCGAGCAGCCCGAAGATCGAGGCCGAGGCGCCCACGGTGAACGCGGCGTGCGATCCGATCAGCGGCAGAGCGGGCAGGAAGGCGCCCGCCGCCGAGCTCATCGCGAAACCCACCACCGAGGCCGCGGTCCAGATCAGCACCATGCGACCCGCGCCGTAGAGGTCGGCGACCGGCGCCGCGAGCTGCCGCACCCACATCATGTTGAAGAGGATGTGCAGCAGGCTGCCGTGGAGCCAGCCCGCCGACAGCACCGTCCAGAAGTGGCCCAATCCGAAGACCGGCAGCGGGCCGCTCGCGCCGAGCAGGAAGAGGGTCCGCGAGCTCGGCGCGAACAACTGCATGAGGCCGCGGGGCTGGAGCGCTCCCGGACTGAGCAGCAGCGCGACGAGGTAGAGCAGGGCGCAGCCTCCGATCAGCAGCTTGACGAAGCCGAGATCGGCGCCCAGCATGCGCAGAGCCGGCGCGTACCCCCAGAGCGCCGGGTTGCGCCGGCCGCAGTGGAAGCAGCGCTCGTCGCGCACCCCGACCAGGCGGCCACACGAGACGCAGACCACCGATCCGGTGACCTGCCGACGGAAGAGGCTCACGACTCCCCTCGGTCGCCCGCTCGGTGAGCTTTGCTGACGGTCGCTCGGCTCAACGGACGCGACGGCTCAGAGCTTCTCGCCGTAGCTCACCAGCGCCTGCGTTTCGCCCTCTTGCGCGGCCGCCGTGATGTTGACGTTGCGTCGCTCCGAGGTCGCGGTCAGGGTTCCGCTGGGCGCGCCGTTGAAGTTGAGCGCCGCGCGGTGCACCTCGAACCCCATGGCCTGGAGCTTCTGCTCGTAGTAGGCCAGCACCGTGTCGATCGGGTCCGCGGTGCGCAGGGTGAAGGAACCGCTCTTCTCGCCGCGCGACTCGATCGCGGCGATGCCCTCGCTGCGCCCGCCCGGGTAGGTCGGCAGCCATTCGGGGACCTCCTGTCCGGTGCCGAGGCGCGCCGTCCCGTCCTTGGTGACCACCTTCATCTGCGCCGACTCGGAGTTGGCGTCGATGTCGATCGCCGCTTCCTCGTCGCCCGAGCGGATACTGAACTTGCCGGCCTTGATGTCCTCCAGATCGAAGGTGATCTCCTTGCCGGTCGCCTTCTCGCGCACGGTGATGATCCCCTGGGCGGGATCGGACGAGATCACGTCGACCTCGGGATTGAGCCGCAGCGCCATCTCCGCCGCCTTGACCGCCGCGGCGTCGGGATTCGACTCGAGGTCCTTGGCGAACGACTCGAGCTTGCCGACGCCCTTCTTGACGAAGTAGCCAGTGACGACGAAGCAGCTTCCGATGCCGAGCACGACGAGCACGCCGCACCCGAGCAGCACCTTGACGAGGGTCGACATTCCTTTCTTGGTCGCGGGGGCGTCCGGCGGAGGGGGAACGGGCTGGTTCATGACGATCGGCTCCTGTCGAGTAATCCGTGGCAGCTTAACATCCCATTCAGGGCGCGAACCGAGGCGGGTCCGGCAGCTCGTTGCGATCGTCGGCCCGTCGGGGCGGACCCAGCGCCGCGAGCAGGTCGCCCGCGCTCCGCACTGCGGCGAGCAGCGCCGGGCCGGCGCCCTCCCGCCGCACTTTCCCGGCGATCTCGGCAGCGAGCGACGCCCAGGTCGAATCCGGGACCCGGGAGCGGATCCCCTCGTCGGCGAGCACCGCGACGCGGCGCTCGAAGCGCGAGACGAGGATGAGAATGCCCGTCCGTTCGCGCGTGCGAAAGACCTCGTGCGCCACGAAACACTCGCTCGCTCGCTGCTCCACCCGGCGTTGGAGCCGCGCTTGGCCGGCGAGACCACGCCGCAGCGCCGGGATGGCGAGCGCGGCGAGCGCCCCGCCGAGGGCTCCCGCGGCCCCCGACGCGATCAGCCAGGCGGAGCCGAGCAGCCAGGATCCACCCGCCCAGACCGCGACCAGAGCCTCGGCCAACAGGCCGCCGAGCGCCGCGCCCTTCCAGGTGGCGACTTCGTAGTCGTCGCTCGCCGCCACCAGGACCGGCACGATCTCGCCGCCCGATCTCGCCTCCGCCTCCGCCACCGCGGCGCGGATCCGCTCCGCCATGCCGCCCTCCAGTTCGCTTGCGCTCAAGAACCCACCTCGCTGGCGGGGAGTCTACAGCCCGCGCCGCGCGGGCTGCGTTGACACTCCTGCGCCGCCTTCCTACACTAATGAGCTTCGGGCACTTGCCCGCTTCCATGCGCAAACTCCTCCTCCTGGCACCGTGCGCGCTCGCCGCGCTCCTCGTCGCCGCGCCGGCCACGGGCCAGGAGTATCTCTTCCACGCCTTCGGCGACAGCATCACCGAGGGGTACGGCGATACCGTGGGACCAGGCGGCGGCTATCCCCGGCGGCTGCAGCAGTGGCTGCACGGCTACGGCTACGACGCCACGGTGCTCAACCATGGCGTCGGTGGCGAAACCACCGGCGAAGGACTCTCGCGGATCGACGACGTGCTCGCCGAAGGGGGCGACTTCCTCCTCCTCATGGAAGGGACGAACGACATCACCCACCGCACGGGCATCGAGACGATCCGATTCAATCTCGACGAGATGGCCGGACGGGCCGAGGCGCTCGGCATGATCGCGCTCCACGCGACGGTGATCCCGCGCATCCCCGAGGCGACGGTGGATGCCGACAACGCCCGCACTTCCGCCCTCGCCGAGAGCCTGCGGGAGCTCAGTGAACTGCGCAATCGCGCCGTGGTCGACAATTTCGCCCTCTTCGAGAGCCTGCCCGACCTCTTCGAGAACTACTACTACTACGACCCCGACGTCGAGGATCCCGTCGGGCATCCCAACAGCGACGGCTACCAGCAGATCGCCGGGCTCTTCCTCGAGACGCTGCTGCCGATCCTCGAGGCTCCCATCGTCACCATCCTGCGACCCGCGACGATCACGGCCGGCATCCCCGCCCACTTCGACCTGACCGGAAACGCGACCTTCGTGCATTCCGAGTGGACTTTCGGCGACGGCGGCTGGGCCGAGGGAAGCACGGCGACCGGCCTGGGCACCGACTACCTCTTCCTCACCCCGGGGACTTTTTCCATCGCGCTGCGCGCCAGGACGGCCGAGGGTGCCTTCGCGGTGTCCCAGATTCAGGTCACGGTGAGCGGCAGCACGCCGGCCTGGGAGATCGCCGTCGGGGAGTTCCCCACCTTCTACGACTCCCTCGACGACGGGCTCGAGACCCAGCTCGATCTGTTCAACGGGGGTCCTACACCCGCCCTCGTCGAGCTCGAACTGCTCGCGGAGATCTCCTACGACGAGCCGCCCGGCGCGCGCCGCTTCTATCTCGCCGGTGACTCCAGCCTGTCGTTGCCCCAGGCGCACTACGCCTTCGGTCTCCCGGCGGCCCGCGGCGCGCTGCGAGTGACCTACTACGCCCTCCCGGCCGGAACCACCGGCGACCTCGGAGCCTTCGCCATGATCCATCCCGCCGGCAGCAGCACCGGCGGTGCGCTCGTCCCCGTCCACCGGTTCGAGGACTGGACCTCGGTGGCGCAGCAGATCTCCTCGCTGATCCTGGCGTCGGGGGATTCCGCCGCGCTCGCCGTGGCGAATCTCGACACCGACCACGCCTCCGTGCGCCTGGACCTGTTCGATGCCGCCGACGCCTACATCGGGTCGACGGTGTTCGATCTCGCGCCCGGAGCCACCCGCCTGCGCGCCCTCGACGACATCATCCGCGACCTCGACCAGCGCACCCAGCCGCTGCGCGCGGTCTTCTCGGCCGCCACCAACCGCTACTCCGCCGCGGCGTTGAAGCTCGACGCCGGAGGCAACCAGGTGAGCTATCAGCTCGCCGCGCCCTGAGCGGGGGCCGCGCTTTCGCCGCGGGTCGCCGCTCCCCGTTCGGTGCTAGAGTCCCCGGCCGCCGAGGAGCCATGAATTGACCACCCTTCCGCTGCGCAGATGGTCGATCGAGGACGCGCTCGATCTGTTCAACGTCCGACACTGGGGAAACCGCTTCTTCTCGGTCAGCGAGCGCGGCAACCTCGTCGTGCATCCCGGCGGCCCGGAAACCGTCAAGCTCGACCTCAAGGAGCTGGTCGACGAGGTTCGTCAGCGCGGGATCAGCCCGCCACTCCTGCTGCGCTTCTCCCAGATCCTCGGCGCGCGCGTCGTCGAGCTCAACGAGGCTTTTCGCCGCGCCATCGGGGAGTACGGCTACGGCGGCGAGTACCGCGGGGTCTACCCGATCAAGGTCAACCAGGAGCGCTTCGTCGTCGAGCGCCTGCTCCACGCCGGCCAGCCCTACCATTTCGGGCTCGAGGCTGGATCCAAGCCCGAGCTGCTCGCCGTGCTCGGCATGCTGGAGGACGACGAGGCGCTGGTCATCTGCAACGGCTACAAGGACGAGGAGTACATCGAGACCGCGCTCCTCGGCTCGAAGCTCGGACGCCGGATCATCCTGGTGGTCGAGAAGTTCTCCGAGCTCGAGCTGATCGCGAGCCTCGCCGAACGCACCGGGGTGCGGCCCGCGATCGGGATCCGAGCTCGCCTGACGGCGCGCGGGGCGGGCCACTGGGAGGCGTCGGGCGGCGATCGCTCCAAGTTCGGCCTCGGGTCACGCGGCCTGTTCCAGGCCGTCCGCTTCCTGCGCGACCACGACCTGCTCGATCGGCTGCAACTGCTGCACTTCCACCTCGGCAGCCAGATCTCCTCGATCCGCAACGTCAAGGAGGCTCTGCGCGAGGCGGTGCGCACCTACTGCGAGCTCTCGAAGCTGGGCGCGCCGCTCGGGCTGCTCGACGTCGGCGGCGGCCTCGGCGTGGACTACGACGGCTCGCAGACCAATTTCTCCTCGTCGATGAACTACACCCTGCAGGAGTACGCCAACGACATCGTCTTCGGCACGATGGAGCACTGTGACGCCGCCGGAGTTCCGCACCCGACGCTGGTCTCGGAGTCGGGCCGGGCGCTGGTCGCCCACCACGCGGTGCTGATCTTCGACGTCCTCGGGGTGGGCGAGTTCACCGTCGGCGAGCTCCCAGAGGCGCTGCCGCCCGGCACCGCGGCGCCCATCCGCAATCTCTTCGAGACGCTGCGCGAGGTGTCGCGCAAGAACCTCCTCGAGGCCTATCACGACGCGGTGGGTTACCGGGACGAAGTGCTCAGCCTGTTCATCCTCAACCATCTCTCGCTCGCCGAACGGGTGCTCGCCGAGGACCTCTTCTGGGCGCTGTCGCTCAAGATCCTCCGCATGGTCCGCGAGATGCCCGAGACGCCGGAGGAGCTCGAGGGGCTCGAGCGCATGCTCGCCGACACCTATTTCTGCAACTTCTCGGTCTTCCAGTCGCTGCCCGACTCCTGGGCGATCGAGCAGCTCTTCCCCGTCTTGCCGATCCACCGCCTGGCCGAGGAGCCGACCCGCCGCGGCGTCCTCGCCGACATCACCTGCGACTCGGACGGCAAGATCGACCGCTTCATCGATCGGCGCGACGTCAAGCAGGTCCTGGAGCTGCACCCGGTCGGCGACGAGGACTACTACCTCGGTGTCTTCCTCGTCGGCGCCTACCAGGAGATCCTCGGCGACCTGCACAATCTCTTCGGGGACACCAACACCCTCGACGTGACCCTCAACGAGGAGGGCGGCTACCACATCGACCACGTGCTCACCGGCGACACCGTAGCGGACGTCCTCAAGTACGTGAGCTACGACCGCGAGGATCTGCTCGCCAACGTCCGGCGTTTCTCCGAGATCGCGCTGCGCTGCAAGCGGATCACGCTGGAGGAGTCGAAGCAGCTGCTGCGCGTCTACGAGCAGGGTCTCTCCGGCTACACCTACCTCGAGCGGGAGTGAGCGCGCAACGCTCGTCCGGCAGCGCCCCGGGTCGCGACCGTCGGGCCGGCCTCCTCCTCCATCCGACCAGCCTCCCCGGACGCTTCTCGATCGGCGACCTCGGCCCGGCGGCGTTCGCGACGCTGGACTGGCTGGTGGATTGCCGGCTCGCCGTCTGGCAGATGCTGCCGCTCGGACCGACCGGATTGGGCCACTCGCCCTACAACGCCTTCTCGGCCTTCGCCGGCAACCCGCTCCTGATCTCTCCCGAAGCGCTGCTCGCCGATGGGCTGAGCGAGCCCGAGGACCTCGCAGCGGCCGAATCGACCGACCCCGGGCGGGTCGACTACGCCGCCGCCGAGCAGAGCAAGGACAGGTTGCTGCGGCGCGCCTTCGCGATCCTGCGGGAGGGCCCGCGCGGGACGCTCCAGGACGAGCTGGAGCGCTTCGCGAGCGCCGCCGGACAGACCCCCTGGCTCGACGACTGGGCGCTCTTCGCGGCGCTCAAGGCTCGGCACGGCGGCGCCGCCTGGACTGCTTGGGCGGCGCCCCTCCGCGACCGCCGCGCCGCCGCGCTCGCCGAGGCCCGGCGCGAGCTGGCCGACGACATCGCGTTCCACCGTTTCGTGCAGTTCTTGTTCTTCCGGCAGTGGGACGCCTTGCGCGCCGCGGCCCGGGCGCGCGGAGTGGCCCTGCTCGGCGACGTCCCGATCTACGTCGCGGCCGACAGCGCCGATGTCTGGGCGCATCGTGAGCTGTTCGACACCACCGCCGACGGCAAGCTGCGCGCCGTCGCGGGCGTGCCGCCCGACTACTTCAGCGATCAGGGCCAGCGCTGGGGCAACCCGCTCTACCGCTGGGACCGGCTGAAGGCACAGCGTTTCGCCTGGTGGGTCGCCCGGCTCCGCATTCAGCTGCAGCGGTTCGACCTGCTCCGGCTCGATCACTTCCGGGGTTTCGTGGCTTACTGGCGCGTTCCCGCGGCCAGCGCCACCGCGACTCGCGGCCGCTGGGTCCGCGGCCCCGGCGAGGCCCTCTTCCGGGAGCTCCGCCGCGCCCTCGGCGGCGACCTGCCGCTCCTCGCCGAGGACCTCGGCGACATCGACGCCAAGGTCCACGCCGTGCGGCGCAAGCTCGGGCTGCCTGGCATGAAGGTCCTCCAGTTCGCGTTCGGCGAGGAGGACAGCACCCATCTGCCGCATCATCACGAGCCCCTGGCCGCGGTCTACACCGGCACCCACGACAACGACACCACGCGGGGCTGGTTCGAGCTCGCGCAGGAGCCCGAGCGCCGGCGCGCTCTCGCCTACCTGGGAGGCGCTCCCGAATCGGTCAGCTGGTCCCTGGTGCGCGCCGCATTCACCTCCGTCGCGGCCCTCGCCGTCGTTCCCCTGCAGGACTTCCTCGATCTCGGCAGCGCGGCGCGGATGAACACTCCCGGGCAGGAGTCCGGCAATTGGACCTGGCGCCTGCGCCCGGACCAGGTCCCCGCGGACCTTCCGGCGCGGATCCGCGAGTTGGCGGCGGCCGCCGGGAGGCGCGCGCCGCGGGGTGGGTGACCCGGCCGGAGACGGCGCCCGTCCGCCACGGCGACCGTCCACGGGCCAGCGTAAGATCGCGCCGTGCCGAGCCTCCCGATCCTCTCCGAGCCTCCGGTCGACCGCCAGGAGCGGCCGCTCGCCGACCTCCGGATCTCGGTCACCGACCGCTGCAATTTCCGCTGCACCTACTGCATGCCGCGCGAGGTGTTCGGCATCGACCATCCGTTCCTGCGCCGCTCGGAGATCCTCAGCTTCGAGGAGATCGCGCGCCTTGCCGGCCTGTTCGTCGCGCTCGGCGTGCGCAAGATCCGCCTCACCGGCGGCGAGCCGCTGCTGCGCCGCGACCTGCCGGAGCTCGTCCGCCGCCTCGCCGGGCTCGGCGCCGAGCTCACCCTGACCACCAACGGCGCGCTGCTCGCCGAGCTGGCAGGCGCGTTGCGCGCGGCCGGGCTCGCCCGGCTCACGGTGAGCCTCGACACGCTGGACGAAGCGGTCTTCCGGCGAATCGCCGATAGCGAGGTGCCCCTGGCGCGCGTCCTCGATGGCATCACGGCCGCCGAGGAGGCAGGATTCGCTCCGCTCAAGATCAACGCGGTGGTGCGCCGCGGGGTCAACGACGGGGATCTCGGGGCGCTGGTCCGGCGTTTCGGAGATCGTGGTCATATCGTGCGGTTCATCGAGTTCATGGACGTCGGTTCGACCAACGGCTGGCGACTCGAGGAGGTGGTTCCCGCCCGCGAGATCCTGGCGCGTCTCGCCACCGAGTTTCCCGTCGAACCCCTGGCGCCCGCCTACCGCGGAGAGGTCGCGCGCCGCTACCGGCGGCTCGACGGCGGCGCCGAGATCGGCCTGATCGCCTCCGTCACCCAGCCCTTCTGCGGCGACTGCACGCGAGCCCGTCTCTCCGCGGACGGCCACCTCTACACCTGCCTGTTCGCCGCGGAGGGGTTCGACCTCAAGTCGGCGCTGCGCGCCGGCGCCACGGACGCCGAACTCGCCCGGCGGATCGGCGAGCTCTGGCGGGCGCGCTCCGATCGCTACTCGGAGCTGCGCACCGCCGCCACCCCGCCACCCGGTCGCATCGAGATGTCGTATATTGGTGGCTAGAAGGCCGACGCCATGAAGCCCGCCGTAGAACGCCGCAAGAGCCGCCGCCACCGCCTCCCGGCCAAGCACGGGGCGCTCGAACTATCGCTCGACGGCCGGGTCCTCGACATCTCCGTTTCGGGGATGTCTCTCGAGACCCACACCCGACTCAATCCGCGCAGCCGCATCGCGCTTCGTCTCAACCACCAGCTCGAAGGGCTGGCGATCACCGGGCGGGTCGTCTGGTGCTTCCTCCAGGGGACGCGCGCCAACGCCACGGGGGACCAGCAGCCGCTCTACCGGGCGGGCATCGAGTTCGAGAACGTACTCCAGCCCGAAGCCCAGCGGCTGGCGACCTTCCTCTCCTCGCGCGCCATCGTGACGCTCGAAACTCGCCTCTTCGGACGCTTTCAGGTGCGCGGCGCCGAGGAGGTCGGCGTCAGCTCGGCGGCCGACTTCCGCGTCGTGGGACTGGCGGAGACCAGCCTGGTGATCGAGGCTGCGCTCGCCATCGAGCCGCAGCCCGGGGCGGCGGTCGATCTGCACTTTGCCGATCCGCCGATCTCGGCGCGCGGCCGGGTCGTCGCCTTTCGCCGCCTGCGCCCCGACGACGACAGCCCGACCGAGCTGGAGCTCGAGCTGCTGGCGCTCTCCGATCAGGATCGCGCGCAACTCGACGAGTTCCGGCGCCGCGCCCTCGAGGCGATCTCAGGCGCTTGACGGCGCCCTCCGTTCAGAACTTGAACAGCGCGTCGAACGCGGCTCGCGGATCGTCGGGAGCGCGCGCGGGCTTCTCCGGCGCGTGCTCCTGCCGGACGCGCGGGGTGAACAGCTCGCAGGAGTTCCCCCGGTCCTTCTTGGCGATCCGTTCGGGGACCGGCTGGCGGCACTCGCGCGGCGAGGCGGGATCGAAGCTCGTGCAGTTCGTGCAGGTGTGCAAGTCCGAGCCGCAGCCGGCGCAGCGCGCGGCGGGGGACATCGCCTCGGCCACCGTCGCCGAAGCGCCACAGCGCGCGCAGCGGAACGCCGACTCGGTGGGCGCGCCCAGCCCCCGCCCGCGGGGCGCCTCGCGCGGATCGCGCGGCGGCCGCGGCGGCGGCGATCCGGACGCCTTGCGCTCCCCGTCTCCGTCCATGTATCCGCGTTGTTTGTACTTTCGGTCGGACATGCCGGCAGTATACCGGCGGCCGACCTGCCCGGCTCTCCGCGTGGTCGGCTTCGCGCTCGCGATCGCCCTGACCGGCTGCCGCGACCGGCCCGCCGAGCCCCCGCCGAGCTCCGCGCGAGCCACCACCGCAGCCACTCCGGCCGGCGACTTCCTGGCGACGTACGGCGTGGCGAGCGCCGCCCTGAGCTCCGACGGAAGTCTCGCCCTCCTCGAGCGGGAGGACGGTTCGCTCGACCTGGTGCGCCGAGACCCGTTGCGCCGTGAGCGCCTCGAGCTGCGCGGTACGCCGCTCGGTTTCGAGCCTGCCCGTCACGCCGCGCTGATCCTCGCGGCGGGCGGCGCGCGGCCCTTCCTCTGGCGCCCGGCGACGGGCGCGACGTCCAGCCTCGCCGTCCCACCGACGTTGCGATTCCTCGCCTGGACCGGCGATAGCGGCATCTTCCTGGCAGCCGGAGATCTCGCTGGTGCGGGACGGGACGACGTCTATCAGGTGACCGCTCCGCACGGCCTGCCCCGCTTGCTGGCCACCAATCCGACGCCGTTCCGCATCGCCGCCGCCACCCACGACGGAGCGCGCATGGCGTTGCTGCGCACCGTCCACCCGGAGTCGGACGAGGTCTACCTCTGGGAGCGTGCCGGCGGCGAGACTCGGCTGATGCTGCCGAGGGAGCAGGAAGGCCGGTATCGGCCCTTGAGTTTCGCCGACGACGGCCGGTCGCTGCTCCTCGCGTTCGACGCGACCGGGGCTGGCCGCGGGCTCTCGCGGCTCGACCTCGCGACCGGTCGCTTGTCCCGCCTGCCGCTCCCGGAGTGCGACGTGGTGGCTCTCGCGCCCGACCGGCAGGTCCGTCAGGCGCTGCTCTCCCTCAGCTGCGACGGCCTCGTCGAGGGACACTGGCTCGACCTGGCGAACGGCCGCGAGCTGACGCTGCCGAAAGCCCCTGCCGGCACCTGGTGGGTCGGCGGCGTGCCGAGCGACTCTGGCGCGCTCCTTCTCGTCGCCGCCGGTCCACGATCGGCGCGCGATGCCTACTCCTGGAGTGGAGCGCCGGACGCCGAGCTGCTTCCGCTCACTTGGACTCTCGGCCCGGCGCTCGATCCCGCGGCGCTCGTCGCGCCCGAGCGGCTGCGTCTCGGAGCAGGGCCGACCGATCCGCCGGCTGAGCTCTGGGTGCCGCCGCGCCCGGCCGATGGCTGCCCCGCTCTGGTCTGGATCGAGAGTGACGCCCGGCCCGCCGCCTGGATGGAGTTTCATCCTCTCTTCGCGCTGCTCGCGCAGCGCGGCGCCACGGTCCTCCGTCTGCGGCCTCGCGGCGGCGAGGGCTTCGGCGCCGTGCTGCGCCACGCCGCCGACGGGCGGCCGGCCACGGCTCCGCTCGAGGACCTGGAGGCGGCGCGGCGCCTCCTCGCCGCCCGCTGTCCCGGAGGCAGCGCGCGGATCGCCCTGGCCGGCGAAGGTGCACTCGCCGGGTCGCTCGTCGCAGCGGCGCTCGCAGACCGGCCCGATCGCTGGACCGGCGGGGTCATCCTCGACCCGGATCCGGATCCCCTGCGGGTGGTCGACGAGCTCGCCGCGCTGCCGGTCGATGCGCGTACCTGGTGGACGACACGACTCGGCGACCCGGCGGATCCCCGACTTGCCGACGAGCGACAGCGTCTGAGGCCCCTCGAGCAGCCGCTGCGCCTGCCTCTGCTCCTGCTCAGCGATCCCTCGCGGGGTGAAGCGGTGGAGCTCGCGGCGGCGCTCGAAGCGCGCGCCCTCGCGGGCGAGCCGCTCGAGCTGCGCGCCGACGCCCGGAGCCCGGGCGGCTTCCGCGCTCTCGCGCGCCCTGCGCGGGAGGCCGTGTTCGCCCACGTCACGCGACTGCTCGAGCTCGGCAGCTCGCCGCGGTAGCGTGCTACGATCCCCGCCCGGCGCATGGCAACCCTGGCCAAGTATCAGATTCTGGAGAAGATCGGCGTTGGCGGTTTCGGGGTCGTCTACAAGGCCCACGACCCCTTCATCAAGCGCAACGTAGCGATCAAGACCTGCTCCGCGGCCGACCCCGAGACCCGCGAGAGGTTCGTGCGCGAGGCCGAGATCGCGGGCAATCTGCACCATCGCAACATCGTCACCGTCTACGACTTCGGGTTCGAAGGGGAGACGCCCTACCTGGTCCAGGAGTATCTCGGCGGCGAGGATCTCGACCGCAAGATCAAGCGCCGCGAGTTCATCCCGCTGCCGGCCAAAGTGCTCTACCTGGTCCAGATCGCCCGCGGGCTGCAGTACGCCCATGCGCGCGGCGTCATCCACCGCGACATCAAGCCGGGCAACATCCGGATTCTCGACGACGACACCGCCAAGATCATGGACTTCGGGATCGCGCGGCTGGCGCGCCAGCAGCAGCCGGTCACCCAGGCCGGGGTCACCCTCGGCACCGCCGCCTACCTCGCGCCCGAGCAGATCCGCGGCGAGCCGGTCGACGCGCGGACCGACATCTTCTCCTTTGGCGTGTTGGCCTATGAGCTGCTGAGCTTCGAGCGCCCCTTCCACGGCGCCGAGATCTCCGCCGTCTTCTTCCAGATCCTCAACGAGCCGCCGGCACCGCTGGTCAGCCGGGCACCGGAGTGCCCGGCCGAGCTGGCCCGCATCGTCGAGCGCTGCCTCGCGAAGGATCCCGCCCAGCGCTACCTCGCCTCGAACGATCTCTTGCACGATCTCGAAGAGCTCGCCCACCGCCGCCGGATCGGCGACGGCGGGCTCGCCGCGCAGCGCGCCGCCTCCGCGCCAACCGCTCCCCTGCCGACCTCCGGCCGCGCGACCGAGTCGCGCCCGTTGAGCGTCGGCGACATCGAGCTCGACGGCGCGCATCGCCACTTCCACGCCGCGGCCGCGTCGCAGCCACCGTCCGGCCTCGCTCCGCGCCGCGGACGCCGCTGGGCGACCGCGACGCTGACCCTCGCCGCGCTGATCTCGGCCGGGGCCTGGGGATGGTGGCGGTACCGCCAGGAGACCACGCCGATTCCGTATCCGGCAGCCGCTTCGCGCGAAGCCGCGCCGGCGCCCGTCGCCCCGGCTCCGGCCGCCGCCAGCTCGATCCCGGCCACGGCGCCACCGAGCGGCGCGGCGAGCTCGCCGGCAACGGCTCCGCCGGCGGCGCACCTCGCGGCGCCTCCAGCCGCCGCAGCCGAGTCCGCGCCGCCTCCAGCCGCTGCAGCCGAGCCAGCGCCGCCTCCACCTCCACCTCCACCGAAACCGGCCAAGCTCGTCCTCGAGCCCGGCTGGGACTCGACCATGACCGTGCGCGTCGCCGGGCGTACCTTGACCCTCGACCAGATGCGCCGACTCGAGCTCGCGCCAGGGTCCTACCGGCTCCGCTTCGCGCTCGAGTCGCCGCAATACTCTCGCGAGGAGGAGCTCGCGATCCGCCTCGGCGCGGGAGAGAGTCGCACGGTGATCTCGCCGATCCAGCGACCGGGCAAGCTCACCATCCAGCCGCACCTCGAGACGCGCCAGGGCTTCGTGCGCATCGACGGCGGCCCGCCGGTCGCCACGCCGGTGCGCGGCCGGTGGCTCGCTCCCGGCCCGCACCGGGTGGAGATCGCCGCCGGCCCCGACCCGGCCGCGGCGGCGCTGGTGGCGGAGACGATCGACGTCGAGAGCAACTTCGAGAGCATCTTCACCTTCGATCTCGACGGGCGGCGCGAAGCCAAGCGTACGGCCCGCGCGCTCCTGCCCAATTGAGGCTTTGCTAGACTGCGGCCCACCCGCGGCCGCCCGCCATGCGTCTTCTCCCCGTCCTCGCCGCCGCCTCCGTTGCCGCGCTCGTTTCGGCGCAGCAGCCGCCCGCGCCGCCGCCGGCCGGCGGGATCGTCAGCGAGGACCTCCTCGAGGCGGCTCCGCCGGTCGAGGACGCCTGGGCGCGCGACGAGGCCGCGGCTGCCCAGGCCTACGCCGATGGCGACCTGAGCGCGGCGATCGCAGCCTATCGGGATCTCGCGACCCGCCATCCTCAAGTGCGCGAGCGGGTCCGTCTCCGCGTCACCGCCGCCTGGCTCCTCCTGCAGCAGGGCAACTCCGACGGGGCGAGCCAGCTGCTCGTCGAGGCGCTCTTCGAACAGCCCGGCTACGAGCTGCAGGGCGAGCTCTACAGCCCGGAGTTCGTCTCCCTGGTCCAGAACGCCCAACGCGACGCCGCGGCGCAGCGCGTCCGGCTCGCCAGCGCACGTCTCCAGGAGGGGGTCGATGCCCTGGCGCGCGGGGACCTCCAACGCGCCCGTAGCCGGCTCGACGAGAGCCTCGAGCTGGTACCCAACCAGCCGCTCGCGGTCTACAACCTGGCCCTGGTCGAGCTGCGGACGGGCGCCGGCGATGCCGCGCTCGCCGGCTTCGAGAAGGTGCTGGCGCTCGAGCGCATCGCGCCCGACAAGGTCAGTCGCGACCTCAAGAGCCAGGCACTCAACAACCTCGGCGCGCTCTACTTCGGTCGCGAGCAGTACGAGGACGCCGCCGCGGCGCTGGAGCAGGCGGTCGCCCTCGACGATCGGGACGCCGGGGTCTGGTTCAATCTGGGCCTCTGCCGCCAGCGGCTCGGCCGCAAGCTCGATGCGCTCGACGCCTTCCGGCGCGCCCACGAGCTCGACCGCCGGAACACGGAGGTCGCCAGCCAGCTGGCGCGCGCCTACAGCGACGCTGGCAGCGGGGTGGAGGCGGCGGCGGTGCTGGCCGAGGCCGTCAAGGTGCGCTCCGATTCGGCCCCGCTCTGGTATCAGCTGGCGCTGGCGCAGCGCAGCCTGGGGAACGGCGAGGGCATGGAGCAGAGTCTGCGCCAGGCGCTCGCCCTCGACGCCGAGAATCGCGCCGGCGTGGGCGCGCAGTCGGCGCTCCTGCTGGCCGAGCGCGCTCTCACCGGCAAGAACTACGGCCAGGCCTTCGACGCGGCGACCGCCGCGACCCGGCTGACGCCCGCCGAGCCCTCGGCCTGGGCCTACCGCGCGCTCGCTCAGCAGGCGCAGGGGGACCTGGTGGGGGCCGCTGCGAGCTTCACTCGTGCCTCCGAGCTCGCTCCCCAGCGCGCCGATCTGGCCCACAATCTCGGCACCGTCTACCTCGCGCAGAAGCGCTTCAGCGAAGCCGAGGCCGCATTCCGGCGCGCCGTCGAGCTCGATCCCACGGCCACCGAGTCCGCCACCGCCCTGGCGCGCCTGCGCCTGCGCGCGGCGGTGCCGGCGGCCGGCGCTGTGACCCCGGCCGCGGAACCGCCGCGCCGGGAGCTCGGACTGCGCCTCCGGGCGGTCGATTACGCCCCGCTCGGCATCCGCGGCCTGCTGGTGGAAGCGGTTTCGCCCGAGAGCCTCGCCGCGGCCAGCGGGCTGCGCCAGGACGACCTCATCCTGCGCGCCGCCGACCGCCCGGTCAGCGAGCCTGCCGCGCTGCAGCGCGAGGCGCAGCAGGCCGTGCGCGCCGGCACCCTGAAGCTCGCCGTGCTGCGCGGCGGCAAGCCGATCGAGATCTCGCTCCGGCTTCAGTAGGCTGGGCGGCCCAGCGCCGCGAGATAGGCGGCCCGGTAGCGCGCCGCCACGGCTTCCCAGGTGAACTCCCGTTCGGCCCGCTGGCGCGCGGCTCGCCCTCGCTGCCGCCGCGCTTCGACTCCGGCCACGGCCTCGGCGAGCACGCCGGCCAGAGCCGCGACGTCTCCTTCCTCGATCAGCCAGCCCTGCTCGCCCTGCGTGATCGCGATCGGGATCCCGGAGACGCGGCTCGCCACCACCGCGAGGCCGCTCGCCATCGCTTCGAGAATCACGTTCGGCAGACCGTCGACGTTCCCCTTGGCGTCGTGCACCGCCGGCAGAACGAAGAGATCGGCGGCCCGGTAGAGATCGGGCAGCGTGTCGTGCTGCACCGCGCCCGGGAAGTGCACCGCTCCGGACAGCGTCGCGGCCTCGCGTCGCCACTCCTCCAGACGATCGCCGCCTCCCGCCAGGACGACATGTGCCTCGGGGTGCCGCCGGAAGAGCTCGGGCAGGGCCGCGAGGAGGAGGTGAAATCCCTTCTTCGTCGCCATCCTCCCGACACCGAGCAGCAGGGGCGCTCCGTCCGGTATGCCCAGGCGCTCGCGCCAGATCCCGCGCCGCGCCGGGTCGGGCCGGAAGAGCTCGCTGTCGACGCCGTAAGGGATGACGCTGGTTCGTTCGGCCGGGAACCCGATCGCGCCGATGCGACGGGCGAGCTCCGGCGAACAGCTGGTGACCGCGGAGGTGCGGCGCAGCGCCCAACGCGTCCAGGTGCGAATCAGCGGTTTCTCGGCCATGAAGACGTCGCTGCCGTGCAACCCGACCACCAGCGGGGTCGAGCCCACGCAGGTCGCGGCGACCAGCGCATTCGGGACCACCCAGTGCGCTTGCACCAGATCGCACGGGCCAGTGCGCAGCGCGGTACGGAGCGCCCGCCGCGCTCCCGCGAGATAGAGCGGCGCGGCGAGCAGCCCTCCTCCCGCGAGGCGCTCGTCGGCGCGCAGCGAGCGTCCGTAGCCGACCGCCTCGAAGCGCTCCGGGGCGTAGCGAAAGGTCTCCACCACGACGCCGTCCTCGACCCGCCGCGCCGCGAGTCCGGCGGCGTGCGGCGCCAGCACGCGCACCCGGTCCCCGCCCTTCACCAGGGCGCGTGCGATGTCACGGATGAAAGGCCCAGCGCTGTCGTGCGGCGAGCGCGGGTAGGTCTGGGTGAGGAAGAGGACGTCCAGCCCGGCCGGCTTAATCGAGCAGCTCCTTGACCGAGTAGCTGTCGGCCCGCCGGAAGGTCTTGTGGGTCATCATCTCGGCGAGCAGACCGGTGGTCAGCACCTGCAGCCCGATCAGCATCAGGAGCACGCCGAGCAGCAGCAGGGGCCGATTCGAGAGCGGCTCGCCCATGAACCAGCGCACCGCGAGGTACAGGTTGATCAGGAACCCGCTGCCCAGTCCGAGCAGGCCGAGAGCGCCGAACAGGTGCAGCGGGCGCCGCGTGTACTTGGTGATGAAGAGCACGGTCAGCAGGTCGAGCAGCCCCTTGTAGAAGCGGTCCCAGCCGTACTTGCTGACCCCGTGCCGGCGGGGGTGGTGCCGCACCGCCAGCTCCCCGACCGCGTAGCCCTTGCGGCTCGCCAGCACGGGGATGTAGCGGTGCAGCTCGCCATACACCGGGACCTCCTCCAGCACCTCGCGGCGATAGGCCTTGAAGCCGCAGTTGAAGTCGTGCAGGTCGACCTGCGCCAGCTTGCGCGTCGCCCAGTTGAAGAGCCGCGAAGGCAGCGTCTTCGAGAGCGGGTCCTGGCGGTCCTGCTTCCAGCCCGACACCAGATCGAGCGGCCCGTCCTCGAGCGCGGCGAGCAGGCGCGGAATCTCCGCGGGATCGTCCTGCAGGTCGCCGTCGATGGTCACGATCCAGCGCCCGCCGGAGTGGTCGAGGCCGGCGGTGAGCGCCGCCGCCTTGCCGAAGTTGCGGCGCAGCCGGACCAGCTTGACCCGGGGATCGCCCTGCCGCGCCTCGCGCACCCGCTCGCTGGTGCCGTCGCGCGAGCCGTCGTCCACGAAGACGATCTCGAAGTCGAGGCCGAGAGGCGTCACGGCCTCCCGGACCCGGGCGACGAGCTCGTGGACGCTGGCCGCCTCGTCGAGCACCGGCACGAGGATCGAGAGGTCGCACGCCCGGACGGGGGCAGGAACGGGGACCCTGGACGGGTCGAGGGTTGGATTCGGGATCATGATGGGCGCCGCGCCTCGGCGGCCGCGATATTGTAGCAATCAAGGCATGCTCCCGGTTGCGCAGCTCCTTTCCGGCCCCTTCAACTTCCTGGCTAGGAATGCGGAGGAGCTGCGCCGCCTCATTCCGGACGGCGAGCGCATCCTCCCCCTGCCGCAGCGCATCTATCTCGAGGACGAGAACGCCACGCCGCTGCTCGGCTACCCGGTGCTGGCGACCCCCGAGCTCACGTCGCTCGACCGCGCCTTCGAGGGCTACCTCGCGCAGGAGGAGGAGGCCGAATACGCCACCCTGCAGCGCAGCTCGTTCGACAGCTCGGCGTTCGCCGGCGCCTGGGAGCGCTACCGTCTGCTGCTCACCCGGGCGACCGAGAACGTCATCACGGCGAGCTACGGCCGGCACTTCCCGGCGATCTTCTGGCTCTACCACTCGAGCGGCATCGCGCGCGGCTTCCGCGACACGCCGAAGCGCGCCATCCGGCGCGACATGCCCTGGGGCAAGAAACACGCCGACGAGTTCAAGTACCGCGTCTACCACAAAGTGCTCGACCGGCTCTCGAACCTGACCTACGACCTGGTCAACCGGCTCTCCTCCGACACCGAGGAGATCGAGCAGCAGCTCTTTCCGAACCTGTTGACCCGGATGAAGGACAACATCCTGATCTTCACCGAGGATCACGTCAGCCCGAACCTCGCGGAGCTGGGGAGCTACTTCTCCGGCTGCCTGCGGCTCGACGGCCGCGAGTTCCGGAGCCGGCTGATGAAGTCGGCGGAGTGGTACACCGAGTGCCTGCAACACGATCCCGAGCTCGCCCAGGTCGCCCGCCTGCTGGGCGGCGAGTCGCTCGCCGAACCCCGCCTGCATCTCAACTGGCCCGGCTACCTCACGTTCCTCTCCGGCCGGCCCGGTTACGACCCCGATCGACTCCTGCCCTCCGCCTGGCTGCAGGTCTGGGAGAGCCTGCTCCTCAAGCTCAAGGAGTTCGAGTTGTTGCACGCCATGCGCCGCAGCGTGGTGCTGGTCGAGCGCCAGGGCGGACACCTGATCGGCCGGGAGCGCTACGCCACCCGGGTGGGGTCGAGCGGTGGGGTGATGCACCTGTCGGCCAGCACCCGTCCGCTGGAGTTCATGGCCCCCTGGGTGGTCGACCCGCTGGTCGCGCGCTTCGGGCTGATCTACGACATCTCCGACTTCACCGAGACCGTCTCGCTGCTGCGCCGCTCGGGGACGCTCGAGCAGGACCGTTCGTTCCGCATGATGTTCCGCTTCCAGCGCAAGGTGAATCGGCTGGCGACCCAGAATCGCGCCAAGCTCGAGAAGTATCTGGGCGACGGCGCCTTCTACTCGAGCCGCGAGGCGCACAACCTCCTGGTCCTCGCCATCCACATCCAGCGCGCCTACCGCGAAGCGCTCGCCAAGGGCTTTCCGTTCTGCAACGGGCTGCGCATCGCCCTGAACCACGGGCAATACCGCCTGCTCCCCATCCAGATCGGAGGCAAGGACGAGGGCGGCGACCGCTACGAGTTCTTCGGCCACGGCGTCGTCGAGCTCTCGCGGCTGACCACCGGCAAGGCCTCGCGCGAGATCGACGAGATCAAGAACCTGCTCATCACCCTGGGCTATCCCGAGACCACGGTCAATCGCTTCTTCGCGCCGATGACGCAGCGCAACGTCGACGTGGTCAACAAGCGCGAGGAGTCGCGTGGCTTCTACGCCTACATCAACCAGAACGGCTCGCTGGTCAACGAGGGGATCGTCGCCACCTGGGACTTCGTCTCGCGGCTCGAGCAGGAGCAGACGCACGGACGCATGTTCCGGCTGCTCGACGGCGAACGGACCTACATCGCCGTCAAGCTCGACCTCGCCGGAGGCAGCCTGCTCGTGGGCCTGCGCAAGCTGGGTGTGGCGCACCTCAAGGGCCTCGACCGCCTGCCGATCTACGAGATCGTCGACGCGGCGCTCTGGGGAGACAACACGCTGGTCGAGCTGCGTGGCGGCGGCCTGGTCGACCTGATCGAACGCGAATTCACCGCTCCACTGAGCGCCTGAGCCGCGGCGCGCGAGCAGCCGGCGCCCAGCGGGGCAAGGAGATCGAATGCAGGCGAGCGAAACGGCAGTCTGGCAGAGCGACCTGGCGGGGCTTCCGGCGCCCCGGCGAGGCAAGGTGCGCGACGTCTACGACCTCGGCGACCGGCTGCTCCTGGTAGCCAGCGACCGGCTCTCGGCCTACGATCACGTCCTGCGGCCCGCCATTCCCGGCAAGGGGATGATCCTCAACCAGCTGACGAACTTCTGGTTCGCCCGCCTCGCCGACCGGGTGCCCAACCACCTGCTCGCCACCGAGCCCGAGGAGTTCCCCGCGGTCTGCGCGCCGCACCGCGAGCTCCTCCGCGGCCGCGCCGTGCTGGCCCGCAAGGCCGACGTGGTGCCCTTCGAATGCGTCGCTCGCGGCTACCTCGCCGGCAGCGCCTTCAAGGAGTACCGCGCCGCCGGCACGGCGTGCGGCATCTCCCTGCCACCGGGCCTCGAGCGCGCCAGCCGTCTCGCCGAGCCGATCTTCACGCCGGCCACCAAGGCCGAGAGCGGCCACGACGAGAACGTCAGCTTCGCGACGATGGCCGATGCGGTCGGCACCGCGCTCGCCGCGCGCTTGCGCGACCTCACGCTCGACCTCTACTCCGACGCCGCGCGGCACGCCGAATCGGTCGGGCTCCTCCTTGCCGACACGAAGTTCGAGTTCGGCCTGGCCGGGGGCGGGATCGTCTGGATCGACGAGGCGCTGACTCCCGACTCGTCGCGCTACTGGGAGGCCGAGGCTTGGAAACCCGGCAGCGAGCCCGCCTCGTTCGACAAGCAGTTCGTGCGCAACTGGCTGGACGCTTCCGGGTGGGATCACGAGTCGCCGCCGCCCGAGCTGCCGGAGAACGTCGTGCAGGGCACCAGGAGCCGCTACCTCGAGGCGTTTCGCCGCCTCACCGGCTCCTCACCGCAGCTCTGAGGAACGGCAGACTCGACCGCCCATGCTCGACGCCGAACGCGTCCGTGCGATTCACGAGATGGTCGATCTCGGCCAGGTCGGGATCGCCTTCCAGCCCATCGTCGACGTCCACCGGCGGCGCGTCTTCGCCTACGAGGCGCTGGCCGCCAATCACAACCCCCTCTTCGCCAGCACGCCCGAGATGTTCGAGGCGGCGGTGCAGGCCGGGCGAGTCGCCGAGCTCGGCCGACTGCATCGGGATCAGGCCATCCGCCTCTGCCCGCACCAACCGCTCTTTCTCAACATCGATCCCCACGAGTTCGACTACGGCTGGCTGGTGCGCCCCGACGATCCGATGTTCCGGCACCGCCACCCGGTGACCCTCGAGATCACCGAGTCGGTGCCCATCAAGTACTTCACCCAGTGCCACAGCGTGCTCGGGGAGATCCGCCAGAAGGGGATCTCGCTCGCCATCGACGACCTGGGAGCCGGATTCTCCAACCTCAAGTACATCGCCGACCTGCAGCCCGAGCTCGTCAAGCTCGACCGCGAGCTCATCGTCGGATGCTCCCCGGGAAACCGCCAGTCTCGCCTGCTCTGCTCGATCGTCGCGCTGTGCAAGGAGATGAGCGCGCGAACGATCGCCGAGGGGATCGAGACCGTCGGTGAGCTGCGCGCGGCGATCGACGCGGGCGTCGACTTCGCCCAGGGCTACCTGCTCGGCCGTCCCGCCTGTCCTCCTCCGGACCTGAACTGGCCGGGCATGCAGCGCTGAGCCCGGCTCAACCGGCGATGCGCTCGGCCAGCTCCTCGACGGTCGAGATCTCGACCCGGTCCAGTCCGTCGCGCGCCGCGAGGCCGTCGGTGCGCGGCAGGAAGGCCGCGGTGAAGCCGTGCGCCGCCGCCTCCCGCAGGCGCGCCTCGGTCTGCCCCACCGGACGCACCTCGCCGAGCAGTCCCACCTCGCCGAAGTAGACCGCGTCGGGCGGCAGCGCCACTCCGCGGTAGGCGGAGATCAACGCCGCGGCCACCGCGAGATCCGCCGCCGGCTCGCGCAAGGCCAGTCCCCCCACCACGTTGAGGAAGACGTCGCGATCGGCGAGCCCCAGGCGGGTGAAGCGCTCCAGCACGGCGACCAGCAGGATCGTCCGGTTCGCGTCCAGGCCGACGCTCATGCGCCGCGGCGCAGGGAAATTGGTCGGGTTGACCAGCGCCTGGGTCTCGACGAGCAGAGGCCGCGAGCCCGAGATCGTGGGCAGCACCGCCGAGCCGGGCGCGCCGCGCCGCCGGCGGGCGAGCAGGACCCGGCTGGGATCGGAGACCGGCTCGAGACCGCTCTCGCGCATCTCGAACATGGCGATCTCGCCCGTCGGACCGAAACGGTTCTTCGCCGCGCGCAGGATCCGGTAATCCGATTCCCGCTCGCCCTCGAAGTTGAGCACCGTGTCGACCAGGTGCTCGAGCGACTTCGGACCGGCGATCGTCCCCTCCTTGGTCACGTGCCCGACCAGGAAGAGCGCGATCTCCTGGCGCTTCGCCACCTCGACCAGCCGGTGCGCCGCGTGCCGTACCTGACCGATCGAGCCCGGAGGGCTCTCCAGCTCTTCGCTGCTCAGCGCCTGGACCGAGTCGACCAGCAGAGCCGCCGGCCGCGCCTCGGCGACCGCCGCGAGCAGCGGTTCGAGGCGGGTCTCCCCGGCCACCAGCACGCCGCTCGCCGCGCAGCCGAGACGTTCGGCGCGCAGCCGGAGCTGCCGGGGCGACTCCTCGGCGCTCGCATAGAGCACGATCCGGTCGCGCGCCGCGAGCTGCGCGGCGAGCTGCAGCAGGAGGGTCGATTTGCCGATTCCGGGCTCGCCGGCGAGCAGCACCGCGCCGCCCGCGACCACGCCGCCGCCCAGGACGCGGTCGAGCGCGCCGAGCCCGGAGGAGGTGCGCACCACCCGGTCCTGCTCCACCCCCGCCAGCGCGACGAGCGGAGCTCCGCCGGCGGCTCGCGACGGGCTGCCGCGTTTCGCCGGCTCGCGCAACTCCTCGACGAAGCTCGACCAGGCACCGCACTCGGGACACCGCCCCAGCCACCCCGAGGACTGGTAGCCGCAAGCCTGGCAGGCATAGAGCGTCCGGCCGGCCATGGTCAGCTGCCCGTCCCACGATCGACCGCACGCCCCGTTTCGGCACCCTCCCGTAGCACGCGGCGCGGGAGCCGGAGCCCGAAGAGACAGAGCATCTGGTACGGCACCGTCCCCACTCGCGCCGCGAGCTCGCGCGCCGTGACCGCCTCTCCGCCCTGTCGTCCGAGCAGGGTGACCCGCTCCCCGATCTCGCCGCCGCTGTCGGTCAGGTCGACCAGCAGCATGTCCATCGAGACGCTTCCGGCGACCGGTACGCGACGTGACCGCACCAGCGCCTCGGCCCGGTTGCCCAGCCGCCAGGAATAGCCGTCGGCGTACCCGACCGGTACCACTCCGACCCGGCTCGACCGATCCGCGACCCAGCGGCCGCCGTAACCGGCCCGCGTCCCGGCGGGGACCTCGCGCACCTGGACCAGCTCCGCCTGCACGGCGAGCACCGGCTCGAGCTCCACGGCCGCGCGTCCGGCTGGATCGTAGCCGTAGAGCGAGAGTCCGAGCCGCACCAGGTCGAAGTGGGAGGCCGGCAGGTGGAGCGCCGCGGCGCTGTTCGCCAGGTGCACCGCCACCTGGCGGCGCTCCTCGGCGCGCAGGAGCGCCAGCACGGCGAGGAACCGATCGAGCTGGCGGGCGTTCGCCGGGGACTCGGGCGACTCGGCCTCCGCCAGGTGAGACAGCACCCCGGCGAATCTCAGGCTGGGATGGGCGCGCAGAATGGCGAACGCCTCGCCGGCCGCCTCCGGCTCGATGCCCAGGCGGGTCATGCCGGTGTCGAACTTGAGGTGCACCTCGCCCGGCCATCCCGTGGCCGCAGCCCAGCCGGCGAGCGAGCGCAGCTGATCGAGCCCGGAGACGGCGGGAACGAGGCGGTGCTCCGCCAGCGAGTCGTAGGCCTCCGCAGGCACCGGGCTGAGGACCAGGATCGGCGTCCTCACTCCCGCCTGCCGCAGCTCGATGGCCTCTTCGGCGAGCGCCACCGCGAACGCGGCGACGCCGAGGGGTTCGAGCGCGCGCGCCACCGCCGTCGCGCCATGTCCGTAGGCGTCGGCCTTCACCACCGCGACGATGCGCGCCGGCGCGACCCGCGCCACGAGGCGGTGGTAGTTCCTGGCGAGCGCGGCGAGATCGATCTCGACCCAGGCGCGCCGCAGCGACGGCACGCCGCCGGCGGGCGCTTCAGCCACCGCCGCCCTCGGCGTAGGTGGGGTCGTAGTTCAGGAAACGGGTCGTCTCGCCCACGAAGACCAGCTGCACCGTGCCGGTCTCGCCGTTGCGCTGCTTGGCGATGATCAGCTCGGCGAGCCCCTTGTTGCCCGGATCGTCCTTGTTGTAGATCTCGTCGCGATAGACGAACGCCACCAGATCGGCGTCCTGCTCGATGGCGCCCGACTCGCGCAGGTCGGCGAGCTGCGGCCGGTGGTCGGCGCCGCGCCGCTCGGGCTGGCGCGAGAGCTGCGAGAGCAGCACGACCGGGATCTCGAGCTCCTTCGCGAGCTGCTTGCAGGAGCGGGTGATCGCCGAGATCTCCAGGTTGCGGTTCTCGTACTTTCCGCCGGCCTGCATCAACTGCAGATAGTCGATGATCAGCAGATCGAGCTGTTTCTCGGCGCGCAGGCGCCGCGCCTTCGACGCCACCTCGAGCAGGGTCGGCGAGGCCGAGTCGTCGATGTAGAGCGGCGCCTTGCCGATGCGCGACATGGTCTGGATGACCTTGGTCCACTGCTGTTGCGAGAGGTGACCGGAGCGCAGGCGCGAGAAGTGGATGTCGGCCTCGGCGCAGAGGATGCGCAGGGCGAGCTCCTGCTGCCCCATCTCGAGCGAGAACACCCCGACCGTCTTCTTCTCGCGAATCGCGACGTGCGCCGCGACGTTGAGCGCCAGGCTCGTCTTGCCCATGCCGGGGCGTCCGGCGATGATGATCAGCGCGCCCCGCCCGAGGCCATGGGTCATCCGGTCGAGGTCGATGAATCCGGTCGGCAGGCCGATGAGCGCCGTGCCCGGGTGCTCCTCGAGCATCTCGAGGGTCTCTTCGACGATCTTGGAGAGGGGCACGAAGCCGCGCAGGATCGCCTCTTCCCCGAGCGCCATGACCGCCTGCTCGGCGCGATCGAGCGCACGCTGCGCGTCGACCCCGCCGTCCAGACAGTCGCGGGTGATGTCCCGGCAGACGTCGATCAGCCGCCGGCGGACCGAGCGCTCCTTGACGATCTCGACGTAGTGCTCGAATCGCCCGAGGTCGGGCAGATCGACGTCCAGCCCGGCGAGATAGGAGAGCCCCCCGGCGCTCTCCATCTCCGCGCGCGCCTCGAGCTTGGCCTGCAGCGTCCGCAGATCGATCGTCACCTGCTCGTCCTGCAACTCGAGCATCGCGGCGTAGATCCTGCGATGGCGATCGGAGAAGAAGTCTTCCGGGCGCAGCCGCCCGGCCACCGTGGGGAGGAGCCGCGGGTCGAGCAGCGCCGCGGCGAGCACGGCGCGCTCGGACTCTTCGCTCTGGGGCAGCGTCTTGGGGGTCTGCAGGAGCTCGAGCATCGCCAGGCCGACTATCCTATGGCGAAACCCGCCGGAAGCGGGCGGCGTCGCCGCCCGCTTCTCGGTCCAGCGGCCTCACGGGCAGGTGGCGAAGGCGTTGCTGTCGTTGACCGCCGGCGACGGGTGTCCCAGCGGATTGGTGTACTGCTTGGGCGGCGCCGTGCTCCCGGTGTCGCGCACCGTGACCACGTACCCGACGTCGGTCGCCGCCGCGAAGTAGACCCAGTACCTGCTGTTCAGCGAGCAGCCGTCGATGATCTTGATCAGGAACTCCCAGTTGTTGGGGTCGGTGAAGTAGAAGATCTGGGAGTCGGACGTGCCCGCCGAGGCCCTGAGCGCGTCGCTGGTGACCTGCTGGTAGTTGGTCCAGCGGATGCTCACCTCGAACCGGCCGCCCCCCAGACAGGCCGTCGTCGCGTTCGGAACGCAGCCGCTGCTCCCGCTGAGCGTCCCGGCGGCGAGGAAGACGGCCGAGTCGAGGATCGGGTCGGCGATGTCCGCGATGGCCAGGCGAATCGTGTTCGGCACTCCGGGATTGACCGGTGCGGTGAAGGTGAGCACCTTCGTCAGGCCGTCCATCTGGGTGTTCAAGCCACCGGCGGTGTTGTCGACGAAGAGGTTGCAGTTCGACGGCGGTTCCGATCCGTATCCGCAGTTGATGTTGTTGATGGCGACCGGCGTGCTCGTGCCGGCGATCAGCGCGTAGTTCGTCCCCCCGACGAAGAAGGCGAAGATGTCGTTGAACTCCGAGCCCACGTACTCGTTGTACTCCTCCGAGGCGAAGACGTAGGAGAAGCGGATCTGGTCCCCCGTGGGCGTGAAGTTGATCGTCAGCACGGAGGCGTCGAAGGAGGTCGAGCCCGGCAGCTCGTCCTCGAGCTGCGCGTCCCCGGGAGAGAAGTTCGCCTCGCCGGCGCCGTCGTCGTCGTTCGGTCCCAGGACGTGATGGACGGCGCCGCTGGTCAGCAGGACACCGCTCTCGAAGCCGATGATCCCGGTACCGCCCGTGAAGAGACCCGAGGCGTTGTCGACCCCGGTGTAGGAGGCGCTGTTGATGGTGATCCCCGACGAGGCACTGAGCAGGGCGTTCGCCATCGACAGGGCGGTGACGCCGCCGGCACCTTTCGGGGTGACCGCGAGCGCACCCCAGGCGGCGGTACTCAGAGTCGAAGCGGCGACCAAGAAGGCGATGCGAGTGGCGGTTGCAGTTCTCATGGCGTGAACCTCCCGGTTCGGTGACCAGCGAGCGAAACTGCAACGCGGGCACTCCCACCTTTCCGATAGTGAGGCCCGCGGGGTTTTCACGCCTCGCGAAGATCTGAAGCAGGGACTATAGACCAGGAATCGAGCGTCGACGCAAGGCGAATGCGGCACCGAACCCATCGCCCGCCGGCAGGCCGCCCGCGGGAGGGGGAGTCGCCACGGAGAATCGGCTCTGGCGCCGAGTCACCGGGTGGAAACTCCTGGTTCCAAGATACTTAGTCGGAGATGCGGCGCTCAGGCGCTCCCTGGGGCCGACCGGACGAAGCCAGCTCCCGGGCTCGGGCGAGGTTGGCAGCCGCTTCGGCGAAGTCGGGCTGCAGCCCGAGCGCGGCCTCGAAGCGCGGGATCGCCTCCGCCGGCCGACCCGCCGACGCGAGCAGGATGCCGAGATTGTTGAGCGCGTGGACGTTCTCCGGCTGCAGCCGGATCACCTCTTCGAACTGCCGCACTGCCTCCTCGACGCGGCCCTCGGCGGCCAGCGCCGCGGCGAGGTCGAACCGCACGCCGGCGTCTTGCGGGTCGAGCGCGCGCGCCCGTTCGAAGCTCGCGATGGCTTCGGCGATCCTGCCCTGCACCACCAACTCGACGCCGAGATTCAAGTGGTGGCGCAGCACGCCTGGAGCGCTCGCCACCGCGGCCCGGAAGTGGGCCAGCGCCGCGTCGCGTTCGCCCCGCTGCGCGGCGAGGACGCCGAGGTTGGTCTGCGCGTGCGCGTTCGCCGGATCGAGCTCGAGGACCCTCCGATACTCCGCCTCGGCCTGCGCGATCCGGCCCTCGGCCTGGAAGGCCTGCGCGTAGTTGAGATGGGTGACGGCCCGCAACCTCGCCTCCGGGAAGACCGGCCAGCAGGCGAACAGGGCCGCCACGCCGAGGATCGCCACCGCCCGGAGCCGCTCGCTCCGCGGGCCGCGCCGCCATCTTCCGGGCAGCTCGACGAGCGCGAGGCCCGCGAACGGAGCCAGCATCGGCACCAGGGGATAGCGATAGCGGGCCACGACGTAGAACGCCACCAGGCTCGCCGTGTAGGCCACGATCGCGGCGTACAGCACCCCGAGCTCGCGCCAGCGCCCGCGCGACCACCAGACACCGAGCAGGGCGAGCGGTGCCAACACGCCGAAGTGCGAGATCGGCGCGAGCCATCGCAGCGCCAGCGACCACTCGGCGTGGCTGGCGAGGTCCTCGGTGTCCATCGCTTCGCCGGCGTTCCAGGCGAGCCGGAGCTTCCGGCCCAGCAGCCTCATCCAGGCGCCCGGGTGCTCCGCGACCCAGACCAGGGCGCGCTGGCCCCAGTAGCGCGACACTTCACCGGGCGAGAGCTTCCGCCCGGCCGCCGCCTCGGCGAGCTCGACCGCGTCCGTCCGCTCGAAGCTGGCATCGCCCCGACCCGGGCGCAGCGGGACGTAGCTGCCGGTCGCGCCTTCGTGGTTGCCGATATAGAGGTTGGGGCCGAGTTGCGAGGTGGTGACCTGGAGCTCGCCACCGACCCGCTGATTGCGCAGCGCGACCGGAGCGAGCACGGCGGCGACGCCGGCGGTGCAGAGGAGCGCGGGTGCGAGCGCGCGCCCGCTGCGCCACAGGAGCCAGATCAGGAGCACGGGCAGGAGGACCAGAGCGTTCTCGCGGCTCAGCACGAGCAGTCCCAGCGCCGCGCCCGTCCAGAAACTCCGCGCGGCGCCGACGCGTTCGATCAGCAGGGCCACCAGCAGCAGGAGGAGAGCGACCAGGAGGACGTCGAGCGCCGCCTTCTGCAGCAGCGCATCGAAGAAGATCGCCGGGGCGTGGAACGCGACCAGGAGCCCGGCAGCGAGTCCCGCAGCCGCTCCGAAAAGCCGGCCAGCGGCCAGCGTGACCAAGGCGCAGGCGAGAGCGCCCAACAGGGCTTGCAGGAGTCGCACCCCCAACGTGCCCGGGCCGACCAACGCGTACCAGGCGCCCAGCAGGTAGGGATAGAGCGGCGCCTGGTAGAAGACCTCGCCGCCCAGCCAGTCGCCGGCCGCGAGGCGCCGCGCCCAGGCGTCGTAGGCCCGCGCGTCGCCGACCAACAGCGTGAAGAACGGCGCCCGTCGGAGCTGCCAGAGGTGCAACAGGCGCACCGCGAGCGCGAGAGCGAAGACGATCGCCGCGTCTCTCCAGAGCGCGACCGGCGAAGAGGGTGCCGATCCGCCGGCCGCCTGCTGAGTCGACTTCTCGCCGGCGAGTCGTCGCCGGTCCGCTCGTGCCTTCTCCACTCGCCGTCGCACCGCTGGATCTTGCCCTACTGCGCGGACCCCGCGGAAGCCGCGCCGGGCAACCGACGACGGTCAACTCACGGCTTGCCGGGCGGTGGTGTCGGGGGCACGTTGTCGGGAACCCGGTTGGAGACCGCGGGGATCGAGCGCAGATACGCGAAGATCGCGCCGAGATCCTCGTCGGTCGCCTGGCCGATGGTGGGCCAGGGCATCGGCGGCAGGATCTCGCGACCGATGCCGCGCTCGCGGCCGTTGCGCAGCGTGGCGATGAACTCCTTCTCGGTCCAGGTCCCGAGCCCGGTCGCCGGGTCGGGGGTGAGGTTGCGGGTGTAGCTGAGGCCCCAGGGGCCTGCCCAAGCGGTGACGGTCGCCGACGAAGCGCTCTCCCAGAGGCCGGGGGTGAGAACGGGTGGCGGCGGCATCACTAGATCCTGCGGATGGCCGGAGAGCATGCGGGTCATGTCGGGCTCGGGCCCGTTCTCGCCCATCTTCCATGGCGTGTGACAGTCGTTGCAGCCGCCGAAGGTGACGAGGTAGCGGCCGCGCTCGATCTTGGCCGGGTCGACCTTCGCCGGGGCGGCCTCGCCGGCGCCGGCTCCCGCCGCGCCTGCGGCATGGATGGCGAGCGCGAAGGCGAGGGCGAACAGGGCGAGGGCGCTGCGGTTTCGGTGCCGAGTCATGGGTGGATCTCCTGGACAACCTCGCTCTCCGGAGCGAGGGAAGTGGCGGTGGAACCGTCGGGCACGACGGGCTGGGGCGCGAGCTCCTCGGCAACCCAGCGCGTCAGGAGGGCGAGCGCCTCCTCGTCGACGAGACGGGTTCCCAGCGGTGGCATCTGGCGCGGCGGCTCGCGGCTCGCGACGCGCGCGATCAGGAGACTCGCCGCGGGGTTCCCGGGGACGATCCGCGACTCGATCGCGGTCCCGGTGGGCCGGTACTGGCTCTCGTGGCCCACGGCGCTGCCGAGCGCCTCGCAAGTGCCGTCGAGCTTGACGTCGAGGAAGAGGCCGAGGTTAGCGATCGGGCTCCGCGGATTGTGGCAGTGGGCGCAGTTGCCGTGCAGATAGCCGAGCGCAGCCCGGGCCGTGGCGGTCGCCGCGCGGACTCTCGGGGCATGCGCGGCGATGCTCTCCGGTAGGCCCACGACGAGCCCACGACGAAGCAAGCCGGCGAGATCGAGCGACCCGGGCTCGGGGAGCGTCGCGTGCGGCGCCATCGGGTCACGATCGCTCGAGAGCTGCAGCGCCGAGAAGCCGAGCACGGGCGAGCCGGCGCTCTCGTGGCAGGCGCGGCAGTCGGCGACGCTCGGCAGGGCGTAGGGAACGCCCGGCCGGCTCTCCGCGGCGCGCTTGACGCCGCGCACCGGGGCGAGTCGCGCTTCGGTCTCCGCCTCGTTCCAACGGTAGGTCGCGTACAGCCACGCGCCGCTCGCGGTGCGCTCCATGTACCGCGTCTCGATCCGGCGATCGAAGGCGAACTCCTTCCAGATCCGCGTGCCGACCGGAAAGACCCAGGCCTCTGGATCGGAGCCATCGATGGCGGTGCCCGCGGGCAGCAGGATCCAGCGCCGCTTGGTCGCTCCGTCGGACCACAGCGGGTACTGTGGCGCGAACGGCTCGACGCCCGCCGCGAGAGTCCGGGAGGAGAAATCGGCGTAGAGCCCGGTCTCCGCGAGAGAGGCCGGCGCCGCCGCGAGCGTCCCGGGATCCGCCGGAGCAGGCGCGACGCAAAGTCCGAGCAACAGTCCGCCAAGCGTGGCGATGGACCCGCAGAACCCGGACCTCTGGAACCGCTCGACGACGAATGGAAGCACTATCCTCCTCTTCCGTTCCCCCGCGGAAGACTGGGCTAGGCCTGAATTCGATCCTGTGCTGCCGTTCTGAACGACAGTTTAACAGAACCCGCGGCGCCCGCCGCGCAGCGCGCGAGCCAGCCGCCGCGCCTCGGAGCCGCCGGTCTCGTCGAGCTCCCCTCGCACTGTCGTCGGGATTCCGCTGGTGCCGGAGGCAGGACTCGAACCTGCAAGCTCTCGCGAGCGGGGGATTTTAAGTCCCCTGCGTCTACCGTTCCGCCACTCCGGCTGGGGGGATCTTACTTTTGTCCGAGCGAACATCGGTTCAGCTTCCTGCGTTCCCCCGCGGCCGGTCCGATTTCCCCACCGGGACTCAGTTTCTCGGTAGCCCTCGCTCCCCCCCGGCCGATCGGATCTCCCCGCGCCGGGACCGGCGGGCGCCTGTCGTAAGCCGGCACCGGGCGCCCGCCTCCGGCTTCGGCCTCGCCAATCGCTGTCGTAGGCCGGGTCTTTCCTGTGCTCGGCCTCAGAGGCCCCTCTGCAGGGAGATCCGACCGGCCGTGCCCCCACCCTGGAGTCACCCGCTTCACCCACCCTTGGCTTCGTTTTGGCGGAGAGGCCGTCGGGGGAAGGCGGAGGAGACGCGAGGCGCCTCGCAAGGCGTTGCGAGCCCGAGCGCGACGGAGCCTTCCCCCGACGGCCGCGGGCGCGGGAG
>CAYZWR010000004.1:26990-63923 GCA_964481735.1 uncultured Thermoanaerobaculia bacterium | reverse complement strand
CGAGCGCGACGAAGGAGAAGGCGCCGTTCGGGCGGCCCTGGAAGACCGCGTCGTAGCTGTACTCGGTGTCCTGGCAGCCGGCGAGGAGGAGCGAGGCGTAGCGGCCCGGGGGGCTGGACGATCTCGCCGCCCGGCGGACGCCGAGCTTGGCCACGGCGCGCGTCGAGAGGAAGGTCTGCGGCGGCAGGAAACGGACCAGCCGGCGGGGCGGGTTGGCGCCCTTGGCGGTCGCCGGCGTCACGATCGGCGCGAACTTGGCGACCGAGCCGGAGTGACACGAATCCGAGATGATGACCAGTTTAACCCCCTTCGCCTTGGCGTCATAGAGGTCGAAGAGCTCGTCGTCGACGAGCGGACCCTTGGCGGCAATGTCCCACGGGCAGAGACACTCGTCGGTGCCGTCGGGCTCGTCGCCGTCCTCGTCCGGGACGTACGAGCCGTGGCCGGAGTACTGGATGACCACGCTGTCCCCCTTCTTCGCCGTGCCGATCACCTTCTCGATCGCTTCGCGCATCGCCTTGCCGGTCGCCTGCTTGTCGAACATCGTGGTCACCGCGAAGCCGCGGGCGGTGAGCTCCGCCGCCCAGTCGTTCGCATCGTTGACGCACCCCGCGAGATCGCTGCCGGTCCCGGGATAGTCGTTGATCCCGATACAGAGCCCGTACCGTGCCATGGCGCACCCCTTTCGTATGCCTTAATAACGAACAACCCGCCCTTTTCGGTCACTTTGCCCCCGGGCCCGGGCTCCGGGTATAGGATCCCGGCAGATCCCGGGGGTTGGAGGATGTTGGAGGAGCGCGCGCAGGGGGTGCGGGAGGGCTCCAAGCGGAGATTCCCGTCGCTGGCGAGGGTGGAGCGCATGCTGCTCGCGCTCATTCCCTATTTTCGCCGCTGGGCGAGCGGCAAGCTGCCGGACTACGCGCGGCGGCGGGCGGACACCGGCGACATCGTGCAGGAGGCGCTGATCGCCACGCTGCGCCGGCTGGGCGAGCTCGACAGCTCCAACCCCGAAGCGCTGCGGCGTTACCTCCAGGTCGCGATCGCCAACCGCATCCGCGACGAGATCCGCCGCGCGCGGCGCGGCGAAGTGCTCGCGGGGGCGCCCAACGCGAAGCTCGGCGACGCCCGGCCGGGGCCGCTCGAGGAGGCGATCGAGGCCGAGGACCGCGCCCGCTACCGGGCCGCGCTGCTCTCCCTGCAGGCCGACGATCAGGCCCTGCTGGTCGGGCGGATCGACCTCGGGTTGGACTACGACGAGCTCGCGCTGGTCACCGGCCGCCGGAGCGCCGAAGCGGCGCGCGCCGCGGCCCGGCGGGCCGCGTTCCGGCTGGCGCAGGCGCTGGGCACCGCGCCTCGGGGCTCGCGCTCCAGCTGAGCGCCGGCGCCACGCAGTTGCCCAGTTCGCACCCGGTGGGCCAAGGGTGAGGCATCATGGCGCCGGGCTGCCGCCGACCCCCGGCGCGGCCCAGCGACCGCGCATGCCGAGCTCCTCCCACCACCGCCCACTACCGCTCGCGTTCCTCATCGCGCTCGCCGCCCTCGGCTGCGCCGCCCCACCGCCCACCGCGCCGCGACCCGACGTCCTCCTGGTCGTCGTCGACTGCCTGCGCTCGGACCACGTCGGCGCCTATGGCTATCCGCTGCCGACCACCCCCAACCTCGACCGGCTCGCCGCCGAGGGCATCCTCTTCGAGCAGGCGTACAGCAACGCCACCTGGACCAAGCCCGCGATGGCGACTCTGTTCTCCGGGCTCCACCCGAGCGAGCACGGCCTGCTGCAGCTCGGCCGGCCGGCGAGCGACGAGATCGAGACCGACGCGTTGGCCGAAGGCACGCCGATGCTCGCCGAGCGCTTCGCCGCGGCCGGGTACCACACCCTGGCGGTGGTGCGTCAGGTGCACCTGCAGCCGCAGTTCGGATTCGCGCGCGGCTTCGCCGACTACCGCTGGCTCGAGAAGGGCACGGCGGGCATCCAGAACAGGACGTTCGAGCAGGGGCTCGCTCAAGCGCCGCCGGGGAAGCCCCTGTTCGCCTGGATCCACTACATCGACGCCCACTGGCCCTACCGCGCGCAGCGCGGCGTGGAGGCGGAGCCGTTCGGACCGGTCCGCATGGAGCCGGAGCCTCCCTTCGAGCAGGGGCGTGAGGTGATCGCCGACTGGGTCCGGGCGCATCTCGACGAACGCAATCGACGGGCGCTGATGGCGCGCTACGACGGCGAGATCGCCGCGGTCGACTGGGCGGTCGGCGACGCGCTCCAACAGCTGCGGGCGCTGGGCCGGCTGGACGACACGCTGGTCGTCGTCACCGCCGACCATGGCGAGGGTTTCTTCGAGCACGGCCATCTCATGCACGGCTTCGCGCCCTACGAGGAGGTGGCGCGCGTGCCTTTGATCGTCCGCCCGCCGCGATCGCTCGCCCTGCCGCCCGGCCGGCGGTCGACTCCGGTGGGCCATGCCGGGCTCGCGGCGACGCTGCTCGACCTGCTCGCGCTCCCTCCTCTTCCCGCGGGGAGCGAGCCGAGCTATGCCGAGGTCTGGCGCGGGCGCGAGACACCGGAGCGCCCGGTGCTCGTCCAGACCGAATTCGCGGCGGCGCTCCGCCAAGGGCACTGGAAGCTCCTCCTCGGGACCGACGGCCGGCGCGAGCTCTACGACCTGGCGGCCGATCCCGGCGAGCTCCGCAACCTCGCCGGGCCGGATTGCGCCGGCACATGCGCCGAGCTCGAGTCGCTGCTTCGCCGGCGGATGCGCTCGCTCCAGGAGCCCCCGCCGCTCGGGCGCGCGCGATACTCCTCGGGCGACGTCGAGATCCTGCGCGCGCTGGGCTATCTCTGATCGCCGGCGAGGGCCGGAGCGCAGCCTCGGCGAGCGCTCGGCCTAGAGCTCGTAGAGCTTGCCCTGCTCGACGAAGCCGAGATCGGGGTTCTTGAGCGCCCTCACCTCGTCGTGGATCTTCCCCAGGCAGGGCGGCTTCAAGTGGTGCAGCAGCACCGGCACGCGGCGCTCGAGCTTGCGCATCTCGCGCACCAGGGTCTGCGGCGTCAGGTGGCCGGAGACGTCGGCGATCGGCTGCAGGGCGTTGTCGAAACTGGTGTCGATCCAGATCCCCTTGAGGTCCTTCGTCTGGTTCGCGATCTCCCAGAGGCGCTGCGTCGGGCCGGTGTCGCTCGACCAGAGGAGCTTCGCGCCGTTGTGCTCGATCAGGAAACCGTAGGTCGGCACCAGATGGGTCACCGGGATCGGCGTGAAGCGGACGCCGCCGATCAGGATCGGCACCTCGTCCTCGAGCTCGTGGAAGCGCACCACCGGCAGCAGGTGGTTGGGCAGCCGGGTGAAGTCGGGCCAGGTGTCGTTGTTGAACAGGTGCCGACGCAGCGCGTAGATGGTCGCCGACGAGGCGTAGATGTCGACCGCCTCGCGCAGCTTGCCGAAGACGTTTTCGACGAAGAAGGGCAGCGAATTCGTGTGGTCCATGTGCGAGTGTGTCAACACGATGGACTGGACCTGCTGTTGACGCTCGATCGGCAGCACCTGCGCGAGCGAACCCGCGTCCAGCGCCACCGTCTCGTTGATCAACAGGCAGGTCATGCGGCAGTCGCTGCTCTCGCCGCCGAAACTGCCCAGGATTTCGACCTTCATCGCCTTACCAGGCATTGTACTCTCGCTCGAATTTGGCGGCCAGGGAGTTCTCGATCTCCTCGCCCGCCTCGACCGAGAAGCGCCCGCCGGCGAACAGACGCGCGAAGGCGGCGACCACCTCCGGGCAGTGCTGCGTCCCGGCGTACCGGGTGATCTCCTCCGCCGCGACCGTGAACGGGAGACCCTCGCGGTAAGGGCGGCTGGTGGTCATCGCGTCGAAGGTGTCGGCCACCGCGACGATGCGCGCCGCGAGCGGGATCGCCGCGCCGGCGAGCCCGTCCGGATAACCGGAGCCGTCGAGCCGTTCGTGGTGGCTGCGCACGATCGGCAGCACTTCGGCGAGGCTCGCGATGCGCGACACCAGCTCCGCGCCGTCCAGCGTGTGCCGCCGCATCAACTCGGCCTCGGCGGGCTCGAGCCGCGCCGGCTTGAGCAGCACGAAATCGGGCACGCCGATCTTGCCGATGTCGTGCAGCGTCGCGCCGAGCGCCAGCTGCTCGAGCGCCTCCGCCTCGAGGCCCAGCTCGCGGCCGAGCAGCAGCGAGTAGGCGACCACCCGGTGGAGGTGGCCACCGGTATAGGGGTCGCGCTTCTCCACCGCCTCGGCGAGCGCGGTCACCGTCTCGTAGAAGAGCCGCCGTTCGGCGGCGTAGCGCCGGGCGTTCTCGAGCGCGTGGGCGAGCGGCCCGGCGAAGAGCCGCAGGCGCCGGAGGTCGTCGGCGTCGAAGGCCGGACGTCCCACCGGATTGAGCAGTTGCAGGACGCCGATCACCCGGCCACGGGCGATCAGCGGGACGGCGAGGATGCCGCGCGTGTCGAACTCGTCGCTGACGTCGCCGCGCCAGCGGCGGTCGGCGGCGACGTCGCACACCAGCTCGGGCTGCGCCGAGGCGGCGACGCTGCCCACGATCCCTTGGCCGACCGGGATCCTGAGGTCGCGAATCTCGGGCGCGGCGCGCCCACGGACGATGCGGAAGAAGAGCTCCTGGCGCGCCTCGTCGAGCTCCCAGATCGAGCTCGTCTCGGCGCGACAGATCCCCTCGGCCTTCTCGAGCGCCAGGGTGAGGACCCGCCGCAGATCGAGCGTCGCGGCGAGCTCGAGACCGATCTCGAGCAGCGATTCCTGCTCGCGCAGGCGCTGCTCGAGCCCGGTCGCGTCGATCATCGGACTAGAAGCGGGTACCGATCCAGAACTCGGTGGTGAACCCCTCGTCGAGGCCGTCCTTGAAGTCCCAGAGCTTGGCGAAGTCCCAGTTGAGATCGAGCCCGGCGAAGTTGATGGTCACGCCCCAGCCGTAGGAGGAGACGCCGTCCTGCAGGCGGCCCTCGTCGCTGTCCCAGAAATCGAACTCCTGCCCGCCCGCCTCGTAGTAGGCGCCGCCGACGTCGAGGAAGACGCGGCCGCGGATGCCGCGGAAACCGAAGATCGGCGTCGCCAGGATGTCGATCAGGGGGAAGCGGTACTCCACGTTGGCGAAGAAGGCGCGGTCGCCGTACACCGAGCGGTACTCGACGCCGCGGATGGTGTCGAGGCCGCCGATCGAGTACGGGGTCGGATTGTCGCCGCCCGCGTAACCGGCGAAGAGCCGGAGCGCCAGGCTGCTGCGCTGGGAGATCTGCAGGTACTGCCGCGCGTCGAGGTCGATGTTGGAGGTCACCGAGCCTCCCTGCGCGGCGCGCAGCTTCCAGCGCCGGCCGGAGATCGGCTCGTTCTCGCCGTAGACCGTCGAGTCGCCGGTCAGGGCCAGGATGCCGTAGGGGTAGTCGTCCTTGAAATCGATCGTCTCGACGATCTCCCCGGCGTCGTTGAAGGCGACCGGCAACGAGGCCTTGCGGTAGATGTAGCCGACGCCGGCCTCGACCCGGTGGTAGAGGGTGAACGGGTAGGTCCAGGCGAGAACCACGCCGGTCGTCTGGTACTCCTGCTTGGTGTTGATCGGATCGACCGGCGAGAGCTGGGTGACGTAGTACTCGCGGTAATCGAAGACGGAAGCCGACCAGTTCCAGCGGTGGGTCAGGTCGACGTAGGTGAAGTTGAAGTTGGAGAAGCTCTCGATCGCGCCGAAGTTGAGGAAGAGCCGGCGGTTGCCGAGATAGTCCGAGAGGTTCATGTAGGCGTAGCCGAGGATGGTCTGGTCGCTGGTGACGCCGGCGGACGCGCCGGCGTCCTCGACGAAGAGCTTGAAGCCGCCGTAGTCGGAGCGGTTGGCGTCGTCGAGCGTGACCTGGATGTCGGGCTCGAACTTGGCGAGCGCCTCGGGCGGCGTCGCCTCGACCGGTTGCGGCGTCGGCGGCAGCTCGGCGACCGGCTTGTCGAAGTCGGCGAGGTAGAGGTCGAAGTCGCCCTTCCAGAAGCCGGTGTAGACCACCTGATCGAGCGCTCCCTCGCGTTTCACCGTGACCGGCATCAGGCAGCCGGTGACCGCGTTGGTGAGCTGCACGGTGCGTCCGGTCGCGATCTCGATGGCGTAGATGTTGTCGATCCCCGAGCGGTCCGAGGTGAAGACGAGGTAGCGGCCGTCGCTCGAGAAGGTGGCGTCCTTGTCGCTCCATTCGCCGCCGCTCAGCTCGAAGCGCTCCTTCGGGTTCGCCAGCGCGATGCGGAAGAGCCGGGTGTGATCCTCGCCCACCGTGCTGCTGAACACCACGCCCGAGCCGTCGGGAGTGAACACCGGAGCGCCGTCGTAGACGTCGTCGTCGGTCAGATTGGTCACCGCCCCGCTCTCGAGGTCGTAGAGGAAGATGTCGAAGTCGGTGCCGTGGCTGCCGGAGAAGGCGATCGTCTTGCCGTCCGGGCTCCACGCCGGGCTGTGCTGCTGCTCGATCTCCATGTCGAGCGTGCGGTCGAGCCGCTTGCGCAGCACGTCGAAGATCAGCAGGCTCCGCCCCCTCTCGCGTTTGGCGAACACCGCGAGGTAGTTGCCGTCGGGCGAGAAGGCGAGGTCGCGCCCCATGCGCGGCTTGGCGGTGACGAACTGCGCCACCAGGTACTCGTAGTCGTTGGTGTAGCCCTTGGACAGATTGGCGATCGGCCGGCGCGTCCGCGTGTCGTAGAGCACGATGTCCATGTCGCCGCGGGTGACCGCGAGCGCCGCGACGAGATCGCCCGAGGGGGAGGCCGCCGGCGAGAGGACTTCGGCGATCTCCCCGTCGTCGTCCCGGAAGGGGCGGCCGAAGTCGGAGGGCTCGCCGGTCTCGACGAGCTGCGGCAGGTACTTCTTGCGCAGCCAGCGCCGGAAGTCGAGGTCGAAGTCCTCGGGCTGGATCCGGAAAGTGCGCTCGATCGCGCGATCGGCCCGGCCGCCGAAGGTGTTGCGGAACTCGTAGATCAGGTCGCGGAAGCCTTCCTTGCCCCAGCGCTCCTCGATGAAATCGAAGGTGGCGTGGCCGAAGCGGTAGGCGAGGAAGCCCGAGACGCCACGCTCCAGGATCGACGGGATGCGGTCGTTGACCACCGCGTCGCGCAGGAACATCTTGTCCGAGGTCGACTCGTCTTTCGCCATGTAGGAGGCCATGCCCTCCATGAACCACTGCGGCGCCTGGCTGGTGACCCCGCGCCCGGTCTTGCCGCGGAAGATCAGGTCGTACTGGAAGATGTGGGTGAGCTCGTGGGTGATCAGCTGGAAGAGCTCGGGGTCCGAGAGGTCGGCGGGCAGCACCATGCGGTTGCGCACCGGGCTGGCGAAGGCGCCGATCCCCTCGGGGATGAAGTTGAGGATGATGTTGTTCTGCTCGAACGCCGAGTGGGTCGCGTAGAAGATCAGCGGAATCGGATCCTGGATCTGATGGTCGAATTCGCGGCTCAGCCGATCGTAGGCGCTCTCGGCGAGCGAGGCCACCTTCTCGAGCAGGGGGGCTTCCGTCTCGTAGTAGTACACGTCGAAGTGCGGCGCGTGGTAGATCTTCCAGTCGAAATCGCGATACTGGATCTTGTTCTTTCCGAACGAGGAGTAGTACTGCGCGGGAAGCATCGCCGGGAGGAGCGCGAGAGCGCCCGCCACCGCGAGAGCGCGGGACAGCCGGGAGGCGGAGAAGGCCAAGCGGTTCTCCTTTCGTGTCAATCGGTGATCAGCGTCCGGGTGGTCTCGACGGTCTTCTGGGCGAAGACCCCGACGATGCGGTCCTCGAGCGACGCCAGGTTCTCGAACATGCCCTTGAGCGGGTCGGCTTCCTCGCCCTCGAACTGCTTGAAGTCCTTGAAGTTGTCGAAGAAGAGGCGCTCTCCGGTCCGGCCGTCGAAGACCATCAGCGCGATGTCGTAGTCGAAGCCGGTCTGCTCGACCAGCACCTGACGGTAGTAGACCCGCCCGTCGAAGGGCGAGACGTACTCCTCGGTGCGGTAGCCGCTCTTGTCCTGGACGTCGAAATCGAGCGATCCGGCGACGATCAGGTCGGCCTGCGCCCGCTCGCCCAGCGCCTGCCAGAACTCCTTGTTGCGCGACAGGATGTCGAGATCGAACGACGGGTAGTCGACCGGACCGGTCTCGACGATCTTGAGCGTCGTCTCGCGGCGCAGCACCTTGACCAGATAGCGCTCGAACTCGCGCTGCACGCTGGTCGACGGGAGGCCTGGACGCTCGCCGGAGCCCTCCCGGCTGAGCACCACGAACGGGGCCGGGGCCAGCGTGCGCTTGCCGGTGAGGTCGATTCGCGCCCGCACCGGCAGGCGGAGCGTGACCTCCACCGCGGCCAGGGCAGGCAGAGCGAAGAAGAGCAGCAGGGCGGTCAGCCGCCCGCCGAGGGAGCGGCTCATCGCGGACCTCCGGGGGAACTCTGGGGCGGCGGCGGCTCGGCGGGAGGCGCGGCCGGGGGCGGTTCGGTGGGAGACGCAGCCGGCGGCGGCTCGGCGGTCGGCGCCTCCGCCGGGGCCTCGGATGGAGGCACCGGCAGGACATTCGGCTTGCCGCGTCCCTTCGAACGGAAGCTCTGGTAGAACTCGGTGAAGCGCGTGTAGTTCTGCTTCACGAAGCGGTTCTGCGGCGCGATCTGGATCGCCTCGCGGTAGGTCGCCAGGGCGTCCTCGAAGCGGCCTACCGCTTCGTAGCAGACCGCCAAGTTGTTGAGCACACTGGCGTTCGCGGCACCGCTGGCGCGCGCCTGCTCGAAGCGGAAGAGCGCCTCGCTCCACAGCCCGCGGCGGGCCATGTCGACGCCGAAGGACAGTTGCTCGCTCGCGCGCGGCGCGCCGCTGCCGCCCTTCCCGCTGGTCCCGCTGCTGGCGCAGCCGGCTCCCGAACCCGCCAGCATGGCGATCGCCGCCACGGCCAGCCCACGCGAGACTTGACGCCGGTCCATAAAACCCCTTTCGGCCGGCCGAGAGCGCCGGTTCCCCTTGCCGGAAGCGGCAGCCTGAACCTGCCTGCAGTATATACGAGCGTTCTCGGCCTCCGGCTCGCCAACCGACGCCGCGGGCTCAGTTTCCGGACGTCAGATTGCGCTCGCCGACAACGTCTTGGACAGACGAAATGCAAGGCCCGGACCGGCTCGACGAGAGAACCTGCCAGATCGCGCTCAACGCCCATCCCGCCCTCGGGCGCGCCGCCATCTGCCGTCTCGCCGCGGCTCTCCCGTGCTGGCGAGACGCCGCCGGGGGGACGAGCGAGGAGGAGCTCGCCGCCCGGCTGTCCGTGGGAAAGGACGCCCTCGCCCTGGCGCGCGAGGCACTCGCCGGCGCTCCGGCGACTGCTCGGAGCGAGGAGCGCCAGGCGGCCCGCTTCGGCGCCGAGCTGGTGACGCGCGACGAGCCGGCCTTTCCGCGGCGGTTCCACGAGCTCGACCTGCCACCGCCGGTGCTCTACCTCGCGGGGCAGATCCCCGAGGGCCCCGCCGTCGCCATCGTCGGCTCGCGCCGCGCCAGCCCCTACGGCGCCGAGGTCGCGGAGTGGCTCGGGCGAGAGCTCGCGGCGAGCGGCTTGACGGTCGTGTCGGGCTTCGCGCGCGGCGTGGACGCGGCGGCTCACCGCGGCGCCCTCGCCGCCGAGGCGGGCCGCACGGTCGCCATTCTCGGCTGCGGCCTGGGGATCGACTATCCGCGCCATCGCCGCGAGCTCGGGCCGGCGATCGCGCGCCGTGGCGCGCTGGTGTCGGAGTTCCCCTGCAGCGCGGAGCCTCAGAACTGGCACTTCCCGGTGCGCAACCGGCTCATCGCCACCCTCGCCGACGCCACCGTGGTGGTCGAGGCGGCGCCGCGTTCGGGCTCGCTGGTGACCGCGCGGCTGGCGCTCGAGGCGGGACGCGAGGTGCTCGCCGTCCCTGGGCGGATCACCGACGAGCTCGCGCTCGGAACCAACCAGCTGCTCGCCGACGGCGCGGCGCCAGTCGCCCATCCGGCCGACGTCCTCGCCGCCCTGGGGCTCGGCGGGGAACGCGCGCCGCGGCCCGCTCTGCCGCCTCCGCCGGGCCTCACCGCCGCGCAGATGGCTCTCTTCGCGGCTCTCGACGCGAGCGACGGCAGGAGCGTCGAAGCGCTCGCCGGGCTCGCCGGCCTGGCGATCGACGCCGTCGTTTCCGGTCTCCTCGAAGCCGAGCTGGCCGGGTGGGCGGTGCGCGATCCGGGAGGCGGCTACCGTCGCCGATCCTGAGCGCCGGTTGACAGCTGTGCTAGATTCCGCCCCCTTGGATCGCGAGCGGTACTCCCGCACCGGGAATCCCGCCGCCGCCGATCGGAAGTCCCCGAACCCGTGGCCAAAAACCTGATCATCGTCGAAAGCCCTGCCAAGACGCGCACGCTCAAGAAGTTCCTGGGGCGCGACTGGGCGGTCGAAGCCTCCGTCGGACACATCCGCGATCTGCCGAAGAAGGACATGGGCCTCGGCCCCGGCTACGAGCCCACCTACGCCGTGCTGCCCGCCAAGAAGGACGTCGTCAAGCGGCTGAAGGAGGCGGCGAAGAAGGCCGAGCAGATCTACTTCGCACCCGACCCCGACCGCGAGGGCGAAGCGATCGCCTGGCACATCGCCGAGGTCCTCGGCCACGACGCCGCCACGGTGCATCGGGTGACCTTCAACGAGATCACCCAGAGCGCGGTCTCCAAGGCGCTCGCCAATCCGGGCAAGATCGACCTCCGTCTGGTCGACGCGCAGCAGGCGCGCCGGGTGCTCGACCGGTTGATGGGCTTCAAGCTCTCGCCGCTGCTCTGGGACAAGGTGAAGCGTGGTCTGTCGGCCGGCCGCGTGCAGTCGGTCGCGCTGAAGATGGTCTGCGAGCGGCAGGCCGAGATCGACGCCTTCCGGCCGGTCGAGTACTGGGTGCTGGGCGCCCGGCTCGCCGCTCCCGCCGGCCGCACGCCGCCCGAGTTCGTCGCCAAGCTGCACCAGATCGACGGCAAGAAGGCGGAAGTGGGCGACGCCGAGGCCGCCGAGACGGTTCGCCGCGAGCTCGCGGGCGGCGAGTTCCGGGTCGCCGCGATCGAGCGCAAAGAGTCGAAACAGCGCCCCTCGCCGCCGTTCATCACCAGCCGGCTGCAGCAGGAGGCGGCACGGCGCTTCGGCTTCTCGGTCAAGCGCACGATGGGCCTGGCGCAGGGGCTCTACGAAGGCCGGGTGATCGGCGACCGCGGGCAGCTCGGCCTGATCACTTACATGCGCACCGATTCGACCCGCATCGCCGCCGAGGCGATCGAGGCGGTCCGCGAGCTGATCGCGGGCGCCTACGGGCCCGACAAGCTCCCGAAGCAGCCGAACTTCTACGGCTCCAAGAAGGGCGCGCAGGACGCCCACGAAGCGATCCGGCCGACCTATCTCGACCTGCCGCCGGAGGCCGCCGCCCCCTACCTCGAGGCCGACGAGCTCAAGCTCTATCGCCTGATCTGGGAGCGCTTCGTGGCGAGCCAGATGCTGCCCGCGGTGTTCGACGTCACCCAGGTCGACGTCGCGCGCGGCAGCCTCACCCTGCGCGCCTCGGGCAAGGTGCTGCGCAGCGCCGGTTTCCTCGCCGTCTACCAGGAGGTGATCGACAAGCTCGAGAACGACGAGGAGGACGGCACGGGTCAGCTGCCGCCGCTCACCGAAGGCGAGAGCCTCCGCCTGGTCGACCTGCTCTCCGAGCAGAAGTTCACCCAGCCCCCAGCCCAGTATTCCGAAGCCACCCTGGTCAAGGCATTGGAGGAGAACGGCATCGGCCGGCCCTCGACCTACGCCGCGATCCTCTCCACCCTCTCCGAGCGCGAGTACGCCGAGAAGCTCGAGGGGCGCTTCCGGCCGACCGCGTTGGGCAAGGTGGTGAATCGGCTCCTGCAGAACGGCTTCGAGGACGTGATCAACGAGGGCTACACCGCCCGCCTCGAAGAGGAGCTCGACGAGATCGAGGAGGGGAAGATCCCCTGGAAGCAGGCGGTCGAGGAGTTCGACACCAAGTTCGAGCGCGACCTGGCGCGCGGCGGCAAACGCTGGCCCGACATCAAGGTGCAGGGCATCGGGTTGGGCGAGCTCGAACCGGCGCGTCGCGACGAGCGCTGCCCCAAGTGCGGCCGCGGGCTGGTGGTGCGTTTCGGCCGCTACGGCGCCTTCGTCGGCTGCACCGGCTACCGCGAGGAACCGCCCTGCGACTACACCTCCGACCTCAACCCCAAGACCCCGGAAGCGGTCGCCGCCGAGAACCAGGCGGCCGAGCAGATCGCGCCGTGCGAGCTGTGCGGCAAGCCGATGGCGCTCAAGCGCTCACGTTTCGGCGTCTTCCTGGGCTGCACCGGCTACCCGGAGTGCAAGAACATCCGCAAGATCGGGCCTCAGGCCGCGCCCCCGAAGGACACCGGCGTGGGGTGCCCGGAATGCAAGCAGGGGACGATCCAGGAGAAGAAGTCCCGCCGCGGCAAGATCTTCTTCTCCTGCTCGCGCTATCCCGACTGCAAGTTCGCGCTGTGGAACAAGCCGGTCGCCGAGCCCTGCCCGCAGTGCCACTTCCCGCTGCTGACCGAGAAGACCACCAAGCGGCACGGGACCCAGCTGGTTTGCCCCAACGAGGGGTGCGGCTACAAGGCCTCGGTCGAGAGCGCCTGACGGGCGCCCCCCCGAGTCAATCGAGCGCGAACTCCTGGCGCCAGTCGCCGGCTTCCTGGTAGGGCGGCTGCTCCTCCTTGAGGAGGATCCGGCTCTCCAGCACCAGGGCGTCGATGCCGGTGCGCATGAAGCAGCGGTAACTGTCCTCCGGGGTGCAGACGATCGGCTCGCCGCGCACGTTGAAGCTGGTGTTGACCAGCACCGGACAGCCGGTCCGCCGCTCGAACGCCCGCAGAATGTCGGCGTACAGCGGATTGACTTCGCGGCGCACGGTCTGGATGCGCGCCGAGTAGTCGACGTGGGTGACCGCGGGGATCTCGGAGCGCACCACGTTCAGTTTCTCGATCCCCCAGAGCGCGCGCTCGGCCTCGTTCATCTCGCGCCGGCGCTCGGGGCGAACCCCGGCGACGAGCAGCATGTAAGGGCTCTCGGTGTCGAGCTCGAACCACTCCCCGACCCGCTCGCGCAGCACGCTCGGCGCGAAGGGCCGGAAGCTCTCGCGAAACTTGATCTTCAGGTTCATCGCCGCCTGCATGCGCGGCGAGCGCGGGTCGCCCAGAATGGAGCGGCCGCCGAGCGCCCGCGGCCCGAACTCCATGCGTCCCTGGTGCAGCCCGACCACCTTCTCCGCGGCGAGCAGCTCGGCGACGGCGTCGGCGAGCGCGCCCGGCTCGAGCCGGCGATGCGGGATCCGCCGCTCGGCGAGGAATCGGTCGATCGCCGCTTCGTCGTCGCGCGGCCCGAGCAGCGCGCCGCGCATGCCGTCGGCGTAGGGTGGCGGGCCGGAGCCGTGCCAGGAGCTCGCCGCGACCCAGGTGCCACGGCGCTCCGGGCTCGAGCGGGGCTGCCCGAGGTAGCGGTGCCAGACGGCGAGCGCCACGCCCAGCGCGCCGCCGGCGTCACCCGCCGCCGGCTGGATCCAGAGCTCCTCGAAAGGGCCCTCGCGGAGGATCCGGCCGTTGGCGACGCAGTTGAGCGCCACGCCACCCGCCAGGCAGAGCTTGGCGAGGCCGGTCACCCGCCGGGCGTGACCGGCCATCTTCAGCATCGCCTCCTCGGTCAGCACCTGGAGGCTCGCGGCGAGATCCATCTCCTTCTGGGTGAGCCGGGACTCCGCCTGGCGTTCGCGGCCACCGAACAGCGCCGCGAAGCGGCGGTTGGTCATCCGCAGCCCCTCGCAGTAGCCGAAGAAGCGCTGATCGAGACGCAGGCTCCCGTCGTCCGCCACCTCCGCCACCCGGCGGAGCTCCTCGACGTAGCGCGGCTCGCCGTAGGGCGCCAGGCCCATCACCTTGTACTCGCCGCTGTTCACCTTGAAGCCGGTGTAGTAGGTGAGGGCGCTGTAGAGCAGCCCCAGGCTGGCCGGGAAGCGGAGCTCCTGGGCGAGCTCGAGGGTGGCCCCGCGGCCGGTGCCCAGGGAGGCGGTCGCCCACTCGCCCACCCCGTCGACCGTGAGGATCGCCGCCTCCTCGAAGGGCGAAGGGTAGAACGCCGAGGCGGCGTGGCTCTCGTGGTGATCGCCGAACAGGATCGGAGCCCTGAGCTCCTTCGCCCGGCGCTTCGCCTCGCGGTGATCGACGATCCCCTCGGCGTGCGCCAGCTCGATCGGGATGCGCTCCGGCAGCCAGAGCTTCTCCTTCATCCACAGCGGCATCGCGCGGGCGAAGGAGGGGAAGCCGCGCGGCGCGTAGTCGAGATAGGTCTCGAGCAGGCGGTCGAACTTGAGCAGCGGCTTGTCGTAGAAGGCGACGTAGTCGACCTGGTCGGCCGCGAGCCCGCCCTCGGCGAGGCAGTAGGCCGTCGCGCCGCGCGGGAAGCGATGATCGTGCTTCTTGCGGCTGAAACGTTCCTCCTGCGCCGCGGCGACGATCTCGCCGTCGATCAGCAGGCAGGCCGCGGAGTCGTGGTAGTAGGCCGAGAGGCCCAGGATGGAGGTCACCGGCCCGCCGCGCGAGGTCCTAGAAGAGGGCGTAGATGAAGGGCGCGACCGCCGAGCCCTTGGCGAGCACCAGGAGCGCGCCGACCAGGACCAGGACGATGAGGATCGGCGCCAGCCAGTACTTCTTGTGCTCGCGCAGGAACTGCCAGAGCTCGGAGAGGACGCGGGTCTTGGACATGAGTGGGCTCGCTCGCGAAGTCGCTCAGAACATCTTCTCGAAGTGCTTGGGGTCCCGCTGGCGTTCGGCGTAGGGCCGCCAGTAACTCGCCTGGCGGGCGGCGCGGCGCTCCAGCGGATCCCAGCCGAAGAGCCGCTTGACCAGCCCGATCGGCGTCACCACCCCGAAGAAGACCAGGGCGAGGACGAGCTGCGCGACGACCGCGCCGATCGCCTCCCCGGCCGCCATCCAGACACGGCGCGGTCCGGCGAGCCAGCGCGGCGCGACGAGCGCCACGAGGAGGAGCAGGGCTCCGGCGCCGGCGAACCCCGGCCCCAACGCGCCGAACCGGCGGCGCACGATCCACCAACTCCCCAGCCCCAGCAGCACGCCGCCCACGACGAGGCCGAACTCGCGTGCCGCGCGGTTCGCAGGCGAAGGTCGGGTGGGCGGGGAGGCGGGCACGATGAGGGATCGACGACGGCGCGACCAGCGTAGCACGCGGGCGCGCGGGAGCGGTCCGCTCCCGTATCATCGCGCCATGTCGAGCGTCCCCGTCCACGTCGTCGGCGCCGGCCTCGCCGGCAGCGAGTGCGCCTACCAGCTCGCCCGCCATGGCGTGCCCGTGGTGCTCCACGAGATGCGCCCGCGGCGCACCACGCCGGCCCATTCCGGCGACCGTTTCGCCGAGCTGGTCTGCTCCAATTCGCTGCGCAGCGACGAGCCGGACCACGCGGCGGGCCTGCTCAAGCGGGAGATGGAGCGCTTCGATTCCTTGATCATCGCGGCCGCCCGCGCGACCGCCGTGCCGGCCGGCGCCGCCCTCGCGGTCGATCGCGAGCGCTTCGCCGAGGAGGTCACGCGGCGGCTGGGCGCGCTGCCTGCGGTCGAGGTGCGTCGCGAGGAGGTGACCGAGCTGCCCGCGGGCGACGCGGTGCTCGCCACCGGACCGCTCACCTCGCCCGACCTCGCGCGGTCGATCGGCGAGTTGCTGGGCAGCGACTACCTCTACTTCTACGACGCCATCGCGCCGATCGTGGACGGCGAGACGCTCGACCTCACCCGTCTCTTCTGGGCGTCGCGCTGGGGCAAGGGCGAGGGCGACGACTACCTCAACTCGCCGCTCGACCGCGCGCAGTACGCCGCGTTTCGCGAGGCGATCCTCGCCGCCGAGGTGATGCCGCTGCATGACTTCGAGCGCACCCTCTTCTTCGAGGGGTGTCTGCCGATCGAGGAGCTCGCCCGGCGCGGCGAGGACACGCTGCGCTACGGTCCGATGAAGCCGGTGGGCCTCCGCGCGCCCGACGGCCGGCGCCCCTGGGCGGTCGTGCAGCTGCGCCAGGAGAACCTCGCCAAGACCCACTTCAACCTGGTCGGCTTCCAGTCGCGCATGAAGTGGCCCGATCAGCAGCGGGTCTTCCGCCTGCTGCCGGGCCTCGAGCGCGCCGAGTTCGTCCGCCTCGGCCAGATCCACCGCAACACCTTCGTCAACGCGCCGCGTCATCTGGACGAGCGCTACCGGGTGCGCTCCCGGCCGGCGCTCCGCCTCGCCGGACAGATCACCGGGGTCGAGGGCTACCTCGAATCCGCAGCGACGGGACTCGCCGCCGCGCTCTACCTGGTGCTCGAACGCCGCGGCATCGACGCGTCGCCGCTCCCTGCCACCACCGCGCTCGGCGCGCTGGCGCGCCATCTGACCGAATCGGATCCGGCGAGCTTCCAACCGGCCAACATCAACTACGGCCTGTTCTCGCCGCTCGAGCCGCTGCCCAGACGGGACGCGCGCCGCGCCGCCTACGCCGCCCGCTCCCAGGCGGACCTCGCGCTGTGGAGCGCCGCTTGCGGGCTCTGATCGCCCGCTTCCTGGCGCATCTCGAGGGCGAGCGCCGGCTCTCGCCGAACACCCTGCGCGCCTACGCGGGAGACCTCGAGCGCTTCGCCGACTTCCTCGCCCGGCAGTACTGGAACGTCGCGCCGGAGGCGGTCGAGCTCGCCGCGATCGACGTCGCCGCGGTGCGCTCCTATCTCGCCGCGCTCGCCGGCGAACGCAACCGTCGCGGCCAGGGGCGGGCGCTCTCGGCGTTGCGCACGTTCTTCCGCTGGGCCTGCCGCGTCGGCGAGGCCTCGGCGAACCCGGCCGCGCGGGTGCCGGCGCCGAAGACCCCGAAGACGCTGCCCCGCCACCTGCGTCCCGGCGAGACGGAGATGCTGCTCGAGGCGCCGCAGGGCGAGGCGCCGGCGGCGCGGCGCGATCGGGCGCTCCTCGAGCTGCTCTACGCCAGCGGTCTGCGCGTCTCCGAGCTGGTGTCGCTCGACTGGCGCGATCTCGACCTCGGCGGCCGCGTGTTGCGCGTGCTGGGCAAAGGGGGCAAGGAGCGGATGGTCCCCTTCGGCCGGCCCGCCGAGCTCGCGTTGCGCGCCTGGCGCGCCGGCTGGAGCGAACTGCGCGGGATCGAGCCGGCAGGCGACGATCCCGTCTTCCTCAATCTGCGCCAGGGCGAGCGGCTGAGCGACCGCTCGGTGCGCCGCATCCTCGATCGCTGGGTGGCGGCGGCGGCGCTGGCGCGCGGCGTCCACCCCCACACCCTGCGCCACACCTTCGCCACCCACCTGCTCGAACGGGGGGCGGACCTGCGCGCCATCCAGGAGCTCCTGGGGCACAGCTCCCTCTCCACCACCCAGCGCTACACCCACGTCGACATCGAGCGGCTGCTCGCCGTCTATCGCGGCGCCCATCCGCGCGCCAAGGCTGCGGAGACCGACTGAATGGACGTCACCCTGGTCACCTACGCGGAGCTGCTCGAGCTCTTCCCCGACGATCAGCCGCTCGCCGCGGCGCTCACCCGGGCCGGGCTCGAGGTCGGCGTGGTGGCCTGGGACGATCCGACGTTCGACTGGCGCTCGACCCGCCTCGCCTTCCTGCGCTCGCCCTGGGACTACTACCGGCGCCACGCCGAGTTCCTCGCCTGGGCGGAGCGCGCCGCCACCTCGACCACGCTGGTCAATCCGCTGCCGGTGGTGCGCTGGAACACCCACAAGGGCTATCTGCTCGAGCTCGCGGCGCGCGGCGCGCCGGTCGTGCCGACGGCGCTGCTGGCGCGCGGCGAGCCTTGCGATCTCGGCGCGCTGCTCGCGGCGCGCGGCTGGCGGAGCGCGGTCGTCAAGCCGGCGGTCTCGGCCGACTCCTGGGAGACGCTCTTCGCCCCGGAGGGGGAGCTGGCGCGCGGCCAGGCGCACATCGATCGCCTGCTCCCCGAACGCGATCTGCTGGTGCAGCCGTTCCTCCCCTCGGTCGAGAGCTACGGCGAGCGCTGTCTGGTCTTCCTCGACGGCCACTTCTCGCACGCGGTGCGCAAGAACGCCCTCACGCTGGGCGGCCGCTGGGCCGGACTGCCCGAGGGCCAGCCGGTCGAGGCCGCTCCGGACGAGCTCGCCGCGGCCGAGGCGGTGCTCGCCGCCGCGGGCTTCTCGGATCTGCTCTACGCCCGGGTCGACCTCACCCGCGACGCGGCTGGCCGTCCCCTCCTGCTCGAGCTCGAGCTGACCGAGCCGACGCTGTTCGTCGCCGACTCCCCCGGCGGGCTCGCCCGCCTGATCGACGCCATCTCGCGTCGCTTGGCGGGCGAGGACACCGCGGCGCCCGTTTCCGAGTAGTCTTCGCCCAGGAGGCGAGATTGCGATGGCCAGGCGCGCGCCGTCTCGACCGGCTCGGAAACGGAGTGGCCTCTCCAGAGAGCACTTCCGAGTCGCGTTCGAGAACGCTCACGAAGCGCTCGTGATCGTCCAGGACAGCCTGGTCCGACTGGCCAATCCGGCAGCCTCCCGGCTCTCCGCTTACGCCCCGGAGGATCTCGTCGGGATGCCGTTCCTCGAGCTCCTCCACCCCGACGACCGCGCGATCGCCGCCGAGCGCTACGCCGATCGGCTGGCGGGCAACGTCCAGGAGCGCACGCTCGCGCTGCGCCTGGTGCGCCAGGACGGCGAGATCCTGTGGGTCGAAGTGCGCTCGCTGCCGGTCGATTGGCGCGGCCGGCCGGCCGTGCTGAGCTTCGTCGGAGACGTCACCGACCGGGAGCAGGCGCGCCAGGACGCCGCCGAGATGGGGCGGCTCCTCGAGCGGATCGCCGAGGTCCTGCCGCACTTCCTCTTCATCTACGACTACGACCTCGAGCGCGACGTCTACCTGAACCGTTCGGTGCCGCTCGCGCTCGGCTATTCGGCGGCCGAGGCGGCGGCCTTCGAGCCCTATCCCTTCCTGCACCTCTGCCACCCCGACGATCTGCCGGCGGCGCTCGACCGCGACCAGCGCTGGCAGGGGGTCGCCGAGGGCGCGACCCGGGTGGTCGAGTTCCGCCTGCGCCATCGCAACGGCGAATGGCGCACCTTCCGTTCGCACAACACGCCGTTCCAGCGCGACGCCGCCGGCCGCATCCGCCAGATCCTCGGCGTGGCGCGCGACGTGACCGACGAGAAGCGCGCCGAGGATCTGCTGCGCCGTACCGAACGGTTCGAGAGCCTGGGGCTCCTCGCCGGCGGCATCGCCCACGACTTCTCGAACCTCCTGACGCCGATCCTGGGCAATGTCGAGCTGCTGCTCGCCCGGCTCCCCGAGGGCTCCCCGCTGGCGGAACGCGCGCTCGCCATCGAGGGCGCGGTCGAGCGCGCCTCCGAGCTCGCCCGCCAGCTGCATGTCTTCGCCGGCCGTGGCGAGATCGAGCGCCGGCCGGTGGACCTCAACCTGCTGGTCGAGGAGGTGGTCCACCTGCAGGGCGCGCTCGCCACCACCCAGGTGCCGACCCGCCTCGATCTCGCGGCCGGGCTGCCCCCGGTCACGGGCGACTCGAGCCAGCTCCGGCAGGTCATCCTCCACCTGCTCACCAACGCGCGCGATGCCCTGATCGACCGCCCGGGTCAGGTCGAGCTGGTCACGCGACGCATCGATCTCGACGTCTCGACGCTCGGCACGCTGGTGCTCGCCGAGGGCGTCGAGCCCGGTCCGGCCGTGCTGCTCGAGGTGAGCGACGAGGGGGCGGGGATGGGCGACGACACCCTGTCGCGCATCTGGGAGCCCTTCTACTCCACCAAGGGGCGGGGTCGCGGCCTGGGGCTCTCGGCGGCCTTCGGCATCCTGCGCGCGCATCGCGCCGGTCTGGGGGTCGAATCGCACATCGGTCAGGGAAGCCGCTTCTCCATCTACTTTCCCGTGCCGCGTCCCGCCGGCCCGCCGGACGGTTGATAGACTGCCGCTCCCGATGCGCAGTCACTCGACGACGGTCCTGCTCGTGCGCCGCGGCGGCCAGGTCGTGCTCGCCTCCGACGGCCAGGTCACACTCGGCAACGCGATCGTCAAGTCGGGAGCGGCGAAGGTCAAGCGGGCCGGCAAAGGCAGGGTCCTGGTCGGCTTCGCCGGCGGCGCCGCCGACGGACTCGCCCTGTTCACCCGCTTCGAGGCGAAGCTCGAGGAGTTCAACCAGAACCTCGAGCGGGCGGTGGTCGAGCTCGCCAAGGACTGGCGGACCGACCGGGCGCTGCGCCAGCTCGACGCCGTCATGGTCGTCGCCGACCGCGAGAAGAGCTTCCTCGTCTCGGGTACCGGCGACCTGCTGCAGCCGGACGACGACGGTCTGCTCGCCATCGGCTCGGGCGGCAACTTCGCCCTCGCCGCGGCCCGCGCCCTGGTGGTCCACACCCGCCTCTCGGCGCGCGAGATCGCCGTCGAGGCGATGAAGATCGCGGCCGCGCTCTGCATCTACACCAACGATCGACTGACCGTCGAGGAGCTATGAGCGGCGCGTCCCCGCGCGAGACGGCGCCGCCGGTCGAGAACCTGACTCCGCGCCAGATCGTCGCCGAGCTCGACAAGTACGTGGTCGGCCAGCGGGCCGCCAAGCGGGCGGTCGCGATCGCGCTGCGCAACCGCTGGCGCCGCCAGCAGTTGCCGCCCGCGGTGGGCGACGAGATCGTGCCCAAGAACATCCTGATGATCGGCCCGACCGGCGTCGGCAAGACGGAGATTGCGCGCCGCCTCGCCAAGCTCGCGCGCGCACCGTTCCTCAAGGTCGAAGCCTCGAAGTTCACCGAAGTGGGCTACGTCGGGCGAGATTGCGAGTCGATGGTGCGCGATCTGGTCGAGATCGCCGTCGCGCTGGTGCGCACCGAGCGCCGCCAGGTGGTCGCCGCGACCGCGGCCGAGCGCGCCGAGGAGCGCCTGCTCGCCCTCCTGCTGCCGGTTGCGCCGCCCGTCGCCGCCTCGCCGGCGGGCGGGCCGGCCGACGGCGGCGAGGAGTTCGCGGCGACCCGCGAGAAGCTGCGCGACAAGCTGCGCAGCGGGGCGCTCGAGAGCCGCTCGGTCGAGCTCGAGGTCGAGGAGAGCGCGGCGCCCTCGCTCGAGATGTTCGGCCCGCAGGGGGTCGAGGAGGTCGGGATCAATCTCAAGGAGATGCTCCCCGGGCTCTTCTCGCGTCGCCGCCGGCAGAAGATGTCGGTCGCCGAGGCGCGCGAGCAGCTCCTCGCCGAGGAGGCGGAGAAGTTGATCGACCGCCAGCAACTGGCGCGCGACGCGCGGCAGCGGGTCGAACAGACCGGCATCATCTTCCTCGACGAGATCGACAAGATCGCCGGTCGCGAGGCGGGTGGACGCGGCCCCGACGTCTCCCGCGAGGGCGTGCAGCGCGACCTGCTGCCGATCGTCGAGGGGACCACCGTGGCGACCAAGTACGGGCCGGTGAAGACCGACCACATCCTGTTCGTCGCCGCCGGCGCCTTCCACGTCGCCAAGCCATCCGATCTCATCCCGGAGCTCCAGGGACGTTTCCCGATCCGAGTCGAGCTCGAGGCGCTCACCGAGGAGGATTTCGTCCGCATCCTCACCGAGCCCGAGACGGCGCTCACCAAGCAGTACGCGGCGCTCCTCGGCACCGAGGGCCTGGCCCTGGCGTTCACCGCCGATGCCGTCGCCGCGCTGGCGCGGATCGCGGTCGAGGTGAACTCGGCGAGCGAGAACATCGGCGCGCGCCGCCTGGCGACGGTGCTCGAGCGGCTGCTCGAGGAGGTCTCCTTCGAGGCGCCCGACATGACCGGGATGGCGCTCACCGTCGATGCCGCCTTCGTGCAGCGCACGCTCTCCGACATCGTGCAGAACCAGGACCTCTCCCGCTATGTGCTCTAGCCCGCGCTCCCGGATCGCCCTGCTCCTCCTCCCGCTCCTCGTGGGAACGCTCGCCGCCTGCGGCAAGCGGGGGGATCCGACGCCCGCCCCGCGGCGCATCCCGCAGACGGTCTCCGACCTCGTCGTGCGACAGCGCGGGCTCGAGGTGGCGCTCGAGTTCAGCTATCCCAAGGCGACCGTGGCCGGCCTGCCCTACGCCGGGATCGACGAGGTCGTCCTGCTGGTCCTCGAGCGCCCGGCGCCGGCGACCGGCGCGCCGGTGGCGGTCGATCCGCGCGAGTTCGCGCTCGCCGCCCGGCCGCTGCTCCGGCTGGTCGGTGGCGAGCTCGCGAGCGCCATCTCGGGCGACCGGGTGACGGTCCGCTTTCGCCTCCCCGATCCGCTGCCCACGCCGGTCCCGGTGAGCACCTACGCCGTCCAGACCCACGCCGCGGCGGGGGAGAGCTCCGCGCTCTCCAATCTGGTCATCCTGCTGCCCAAGGCCGCGCCGCCACCGCCCGAGGGGTTCTCCGCCACGGCACGCAAGGCCGGGATCGAGCTCGGCTGGCGGAGCGACGCGCCCGCGGCCGCCGCCTTCCAGGTCTATCGCCGGGACGCCGAGCGGACCTCCTACGGCCCGCCGCTCGCGACGCTCGAGGCCGGCGTTACCAGCCACCTCGACACCACCGCGATCTACGGCCGGCGCTACATCTACACCCTCTGCGCGGTGGCCAGCCGCGAGCCCCTGATCGAGAGCGCCCCCGCCGCGGAGCGCGAGGTGGACTTCCAGGACCGCTTCGCGCCGGAGACTCCACAAGGCCTGCGCGCCCTGGCCTCGGTCGGCGAAGTCCGACTGATCTGGGAGCCGAGCCCCGACGCCGACACCGCGGGATACGTCGTCGAGCGCGCCGATCCGGAAGCGGACTTCCATCGGGTCACCGCCGAGCCGGTCGCCGGACGCGAGCTCGTCGATCGCGGGCTCGCCTCGGGCTTCACCTTCCGCTATCGCGTCGCGGCGGTCGACGCCAAGGGAAACCTCGGCAACTTCTCCCTGCCGATCGACACCGCCGTGCCGTGAGCGAGCTCTTCAAGCTCTCGGGCGGCGGCAACGACTTCCTCGCCCTCGCCGAGCCGACGAACGACCCGACGCCCGGCGAGATCGTCGCCTGGTGCGCGCGCGGCCTCTCGCTCGGCGCCGACGGTCTCTTCGTCGTCCGACGGCGCGCCGCGGGCGGCGTCGCGATGCGCTACTGGAACGCCGACGGCGGCGAGGCCGCGTTGTGCATCAACGGCACGCGCTGCGCGGCGCGCCTGGCGCTCGAGCTCGGCTGGGTGCGCGGGAGCTTCCCGGTGGCGACCGCCGCCGGCGTCTTCGCGGCGCGCGCCACCGCGCCGACGGTCATCGCGCTCACCCTGCCGGCGCCGGCCGGCCGGCCGCGCCGTCACGTCGTCTCGATCGGGGAGACCACCGTCGACGGCTGGCTCGCCGACCCCGGCGTGCCGCACTTCGTCGTCCTCTGGCCCGCCTCGCTCGCCGCCGCCCCGGTCGCCGAGCTGGGGCCGCCGCTGCGCGCCCATCCCGAGTTCGGCACCGCCGGAGCCAACGTCGATTTCGTCCGCTTCCCCTCCTGCCACGAGCTGGAGATCCGCAGCTACGAGCGCGGCGTCGAGGGCGAGACGCTCGCCTGCGGCAGCGGCGTGCTCGCGGCGGTCGCCGTGGGCCTGCAACTCGGCCTCGCCAAGCTGCCGGTCACCGCCGCGACCCTGGGCGGATTCGCGCTCGCGGTGGACGGCCAGACGGCCGACGGCGCGCCGCGCCACTGGTCGCTCGCCGGCGACGCGCGCCTGCTCGCCAGGATCGCGGCGACCGCCGAGTCCGCGTTGCCACCGCCCCCGGCCGCCCGCTGGTCCGCGTGATCGTCGCACGGCCGCCGCGGTGCCCTTTGCTAAGCTCGATGGCCGCATGACACGGCGCGAGTTCCCGGCGGTCGAGGAGCAGCTGGAGCTGCTGCGCCGCGGCGCGGTCGACCTGGTCTCGGAGGAGGACCTGCGGCGCAAGCTCGCGCGCTCGCGCGCCGACGGGCGTCCGCTCGCGATCAAGGCCGGCTTCGATCCCTCGTCGCCCGATCTGCACCTCGGACACACCGTGCTGTTGCGCAAGATGCGCCACTTCCAGCAGCTCGGCCACCGGGTGATCTTCCTGATCGGCGACTTCACCGGCATGATCGGCGACCCCAGCGGCAAGAAGGCGACCCGCCCCCAGCTGACCCGCGAGGCGCTGCTCGCCAACGCCGAGACCTACGCCAGGCAGGTCTACCGCATCCTCGACCGCGAGACGACGCTGGTGCGCTTCAACAGCGAGTGGCTCTCGCCGCTCGGCGCCGAGGGGATGATCCGCCTGGCCGGCAAGTGGACGCTGGCGCGGATGATGGAGCGCGACGACTTCCGCACGCGCTGGCAGACCCAGCAGCCGATCTCGATCCACGAGCTGCTCTATCCCCTGGTCCAGGGCAAGGACTCGGTCGAGATGGCGAAGCGCCCCGACATCGGCTGCGACGTCGAGCTCGGCGGGCACGACCAGATCTTCAACCTCCTGGTCGGACGCGACCTGATGAAGGAGGAAGGCCTGGAGCCGCAGGTCTGCCTCACCGTGCCGCTGCTCGTCGGGCTGGACGGTCACGAGAAGATGTCGAAGTCGCTGGGCAACGCGATCGCGGTCGAGGATCCACCGCAGCAGATCTACGGCAAGGCGATGTCGATCCCCGATCCGCTGATGTGGGACTGGCTGCTGCTGCTCACCGACCTGCCGCAGGCGGAGCTCGCTGCGCGCCGGCGCGAGGTCGCCGCCGGCGAGCTCCATCCCAAACGGGTGAAGCAGGAGCTCGCACGCCGCCTGGTCGAGGATTTCCACGGCGCTGCCGAGGCGCGCGCCGCCGAGCAGGAGTTCGAGCGTGTGTTCGCCTCCGGCGGCCTGCCGGACGACATCGAGGAGAGCACGCTCGCGGGCGGACGGCCGCTCGCCGTGTTGCTGGTCGACGCGGGCCTCGCCCCGTCGCGCAACGAAGCGCGCCGTCTGCTCGAGCAGGGCGCCGTCACCCTCGACGGCGAGCGGGCCTCCGATCCGCACGCCGAGCTCGCGGCGCGACCCGAGCCCTATCTGTTCAAGGTCGGCAAGCGCAAGTTCAAACGCGTGCGCGTCCGCTGATTCCGCCCACCCCGTGGGGCGGCACTCCCCCGCCGACCCGGGCGTACATTGGCTGCGCGGGCGGCTCGCTCGAGCCGTCCGAGCGAGGGAGGTGGCTATGCGCGATCTGGTCGCCCGGGACGTGATGAACCCCGAAGTCATCAAGGTGCGCGACGACATGTCGGTCTCCGAGCTCGCCCAGTTCCTGATCGACAGCGAGATCTCGGGAGCCCCGGTGGAGGACGTCGAGGGGCGCCTGGTCGGCGTCGTGTCGCTCACCGACGTCGCCGCCGCCGCCGCCGACCGCCAGCAGGCGGTCGCCGAGCGGCGCCGCCCCGAGTACTACCTGCGCGGCTGGGAAGAGAAGTGGAACCCGGAGGAGTTCAGCGGGATGCACGTCGAGGAGTCCGAGCTCTCCGTGGGCTCCATCATGACCCCCGCGGTCTTTGCGGTCGACGAGGAGATGCCGATCTCCAAGGTCGCCGAGAAGATGGTGCATTCGCACATCCACCGCCTGCTGGTGACCCGCAACCATCGCGTGGTCGGGATCATCACGACGTCCGACCTGCTCGGCCTGCTGATCGAGGTCGACGACTAGCTCGCGCGCGGGCCCCGCGCGCGACGCCCCGCGAGGCAGAAGGGGCGCCCGCCGGACGGCGCCGCCGGCTCACCCCCCACCGGCCGCTCGCTTCGGCGTCAGGAAGGCGGGATCCCACGCGATCGCAGCGCGCCGCAACGACCCTTGATAGAGTGCGCGTTTTCCGGCAGGCCGGCCCTGCCGGCCCGTCCAACCCGAACGCAAAGGAGACCGCCGATGACCCGACGTCGCAACCTGTTCGCCGCGCTCGCCGCGCTCGCCGCCCTGCTCGTCCCGGCGCTCGCCGTGGCGCAGGACCTCCACCCCTCGCGCCGTCCGAGCCCGATGGGCATGGCGCGCATCACGCTGGGCGACGCCTACGTGCGCGTGGTCTACAGCCGCCCCTACCAGCGCGGCCGCGACAACATCTTCGGCACCAAGGAGAGCGGCGCGGTCGTGCCGTACGGCGAAGTCTGGCGCACCGGCGCCAACGAGGCGACCGAGATCACCGTCACCAAGGACGTGATGATCGCCGGCCAGAAGCTCGCCGCGGGCACCTACTCGCTGTTCACTACCCCGGGCGCCGAGCGCTGGAAGGTCCACTTCAACTCGGCGCTCGGCCTCGACGGCACCGGGTACTTCGATCGCACGGCGATGAAGTTCACCCCGGCCGATCTCGCCAAGACCGAGGTGCTGGCGGTCGAGGTCCCGGCGACGACCCTCGCCGAGGACAAGCTGGTCGACCAGCTCACCTTCGACTTCGAGAAGACCGCCGCCGGCGCCGACATGGTGCTGCGCTGGATCCGCACCGAGGTGCGCGTCCCGGTCGCGCTCGCCAAGTAGCCCGGGTTGCGCGCCGGCCTCGCGCGCCCTACACTGAGGCCCGATTCGCGAGGGGTGTCCGGCGGCCGCAAGGGTGGCCGCCGGGCTGAGATCAGACCCTTGGAACCTGAACCGGTTCATACCGGCGGAGGGACAGCGACCATGACCCAGGTCCCCGTCAACCGTTTCGGCGTCCCGCTCGGCCGCGCTCCCTGGGTGGAGCGCCGCCGGGGCGACGCGGCGCCGACCCAGCTCGCCTACGCCCGACGCGGCATCGTCACCGAGGAGATGCGGCACGCCGCCTTTCGCGAGCGGGTGGCGCCCGAGCTGGTGCGCGACGAGATCGCGCGCGGTCGCGCCATCCTGCCGGCCAACCTCCGCCACCTCGAGCTCGAGCCGATGGTGATCGGCAAGCGGTTCACCACCAAGATCAACGCCAACATCGGCAACTCGGCGGTCTCCTCGTCGATCGACGAGGAGGTCGAGAAGCTGCGTTGGGCGGTGAAGTGGGGCGCCGACACGGTCATGGACCTCTCGACCGGCCGCCAGATCCACGCGACCCGCGAGGCGATCGTCCGCAACTCGACGGTGCCCATCGGCACCGTCCCGATCTACCAGGCGCTCGAGAAGGTGAAGGGCAAGGTCGAAGAGCTCTCGATCGGCATCTTCATGGAGACCCTGCGCGAGCAGTGCGAGCAGGGGGTCGACTACTTCACGATCCACGCCGGCGTCCGTTTGAAGTACATCCCGCTCACCGCCGACCGGGTGACCGGCATCGTCTCGCGCGGCGGCTCGATCCTCGCCAAGTGGTGCCTGTCGCACCACCAGGAGAACTTCCTCTACACCCACTTCCGCGAGATCTGCGAGCTGCTGCGCCAGTACGACGTCGCGTTCTCGCTCGGCGACGGCCTGCGTCCGGGCTCGATCGCCGACGCCAACGACGCGGCGCAGTTCGCCGAGCTCGACACCCTGGGCGAGCTCACCGAGATCGCCTGGACGCACGACTGCCAGGTGATGGTCGAAGGGCCGGGGCACGTTCCCATGCACCTCGTCCAGGAGAACGTCGAGCGGCAGCAGCGCATCTGCAAGGAGGCGCCCTTCTACACCCTGGGTCCCCTGGTGACCGACATCGCGCCGGGTTACGACCACATCACCTCGGCGATCGGCGCCGCCATGATCGCCTGGCACGGCACCGCCCTGCTCTGCTACGTGACCCCCAAGGAGCACCTGGGGCTGCCCAACCGGGACGACGTCAAACAGGGGGTGATCGCCTACAAGATCGCCGCCCACGCCGCCGACCTGGCGAAAGGCCTTCCCGGCGCCCGCGAGCGCGACGACGCGCTCTCCAAGGCGCGCTTCGAGTTCCGCTGGGAGGACCAGTTCGATCTCTCGCTCGACCCCGAGACCGCCCGCGCCTACCACGACGAGACGCTGCCGCAGGAGGGGGCCAAGGTGGCCCACTTCTGCTCGATGTGCGGGCCGCATTTCTGCTCCATGGAGCTCACGCAGCAGCTGCGCGAGTTCGCCGCGGCCAAGGGCCTGACCACCGAAGCGGCGATCGCCGCCGGCCTCGACGAGAAGGCGGCGGAGTTCCGCCGCACCGACGCCGCGCGCGATCTGGTGCAGCTCGGGCAACGCTCCGAATAGACTGTTCGGCCTGAGCCCGCGAACCCTCCTCCGCCGCCTGCTCGCCCTCCGCCTCGACTTCGGCCCGGCCGCGGCGTCGGCGAAACGCGAGCTGCTCGCGGCGCTGGCGCGCGCCGAGCTCCCCAGCGCGCGTGAAGTGCTGGCCTTCCACGAACAGCTCCTCTTCCTGCGCGCCTACCCGGACGACGCGGCGACCGCCGCCGATGCCGACCGGCTGCTCGCCCGCTTCGCGCGCCGCGCCGATCTCGCCCGCTGCCGCGACGAGCTCGCCGACTCCGGCATCGCCGGGACGGCGATCCGCTACCCGTTCTTCTTCCCCACCGCCCTCTGGCTCGCCCGCCGCTATCCGCGCGCGCTCGCGATCGACTGGGAGAACACCGCCGAGGAGGAGCTCCGGCCGCTGCTCGCCGCCGCCCTGCCACCGGCCGAGACCGTCTGGCTGCGCGACCGCCGGCCCACCGCGCGGGCGATCCTCGGCGCCCTCGCCGGAGTCCGACGCAGCGACGCCGCGGCGCTCCTCGAGCGCCTGGCCGCGCTGCCCGGCGACGGCTTCACCCGCGAGGCGCTGCACGACGCCGCGGCGCCGTTCTACCTGCTCCGCCCGCGACACGGGACGCCCGAGCGCAGCACCGCGCGAGCGCCGCACGCCCCGCTCGTGCTCCGTCAGGCGCCGCCGCGGCGCGACCGCCCGGCGCTCGCCGGGGAGCTCGACCGCCCGCCGCGCGCGATCCGCGAGGTGCGGGGCGGCGAGGCCGCGGAGCTCCTCGCTCTCGCCCGCGAGGCGATGGTGACCCGGGCGCGCGATCTCGATTGCTTCTCCTACGGCGATCCGCGCGACGTCCGGCGGATCGCGCACGACGACGGGCTCGAATTCGTCGCCTTCGGATCGCTCCCCGAGCGCCGGCTGCTGCTCGCCGCGGCCTACGGGCTGCTCACTCTGCGCAACGGCGTGCCGCTCGGCTACGTGCAGCTCGATGCCTTCCTCGGCACGGCGCTGGTCCACTTCAACACCTTCGAGACCTTCCGCGGCGCCGACGCCGCTTGGGTCTTCGCCCGCGTTCTCGCCACCGCCCGCGCCCTCTTCGCCGTCGACGCATTCGCCATCGAGCCCTACCAGCTCGGGCACCTGAACGACGAGGCGCTCGACTCCGGCGCCTGGTGGTTCTACGCCAAGCTGGGCTTCGCGCCGCGCGACGGCGCGGTACGCCGCCTGGCGCGATCGGAAGCCGCCCGCCTCCGCCGCCAACCCGCCGGCCGCTCCTCCCGCGCGACGCTCGCCCGCCTGGCCCGGGCGCACCTCTTCTTCGAGCCCTTCGGCCGGCCGGCGCACGTCGCGCCGCACGCCGCGATCTCGCGGGCGATCAGCGCCGCCGTCGCCGCGCGGCCCGAGCCGGCCGGAGAGGCGCTCGCCGCGATGACCGCGAGCGCTCGCGAACGGCTCGGGCTCGCCGCGCGCCGGGCCCTGACCGCCAGCGAGGCGCTCTGGCTCGGGCGCTGGGCACCGCTGGTGCTTTCGCTCCCCGGCTTCGCCACCTGGACGAGGGACGAGCGCGTCGCCCTGGGAAGGCTCGTGGCGCTGAAGGCCGGCCGGCGCGAGGCGGCCCTGGTGCCCGCCCTGCGCGCCCACCCGCGCTTCGCCCCCGCCCTGCTCGAGCTGGCCCGCCGCCACGGCGCCCGATCCGACCTGCGCTGATCCCGCTCCGTCCGGCGCGGGCCAGGTCTAGAATGGGCGGCATGAAGCCCAACATCTCCCCGCGCGGCCGGGCGATGCCCGCCTCCCCCATCCGCAAGCTGATGCCGGTCGCCGAGGAGGCCAAGCTCCGCGGCGTGAAGGTCTTCCATCTCAACATCGGACAGCCCGACCTGGAGACTCCCGCGGTGATGCGCGACCGCCTGGCGCGCGCCGAGCGGGTGTTCGCCTACACTCCGTCGGGCGGAACTCCGGAGTACCTCGAGTCGCTGCGCACCTACTACGCGCGGCTCGGCCTGCCGCTCGACCTCGACGAGCTCATCGCGACGACCGGCGGCTCGGAGGCGATCCTCTTCGCCCTCTTCGCCACCACCTCGGACGGCGACGAAGCCCTGATCGTCGAGCCCTACTACACCAACTACAACGCTTTCGCGACCTTGGCCGGAGTGCGCCTGGTGCCGCTGCGGACGCGCGGCGAGGACGGCTTCCACCTGCCACCCCGCGAGGCCTGGGAACGGGCCCGCTCGAGCCGCACCCGGCTGGTCATCCTGTGCAACCCGAACAACCCGACCGGCACGGTCTACACCCGCGAGGAGCTCGCGATGGTCGCCGAGTTCTGCCGCGAACATGGGCTCTTCCTGATCTCCGACGAGGTCTACCGGGAATTCGTCTACGACGGGCGGGAGGCGGTCTCGGCGCTCTCGCTGCCGGGCTTCGAGGACCAGGTGATCATGGTCGACAGCCTCTCCAAGCGCTACAGCGCCTGCGGCATCCGGTTGGGCTCGCTCGCGACGCGCAACGGCGAGGTGCATCAGGCCTGCCTGCGCATGGCGCAGGGCCGGCTCTCACCGCCCGGGCTGGCGCAGCTCGTCGCCGCCGGCGCCGTCGAGCTCGGCCGCGACTACTTCGACCGCGTGGCGATGGAGTATCAGGGGCGGCGCGACCTGCTCTACGCCGGGCTCACCCAGATCCCCGGCCTCTTCCTGCGCAAGCCCGAGGGGGCCTTCTACTTCATCGCGCGCCTCCCGATCCTGGACAGCGAGGACTTCGCCCGCTACCTGCTCGCCGACTTCAGCCACCGGGGCAGGACCGTGATGGTCGCACCGGCGCCCGGTTTCTACGCCACCCCCGGTCTGGGGCGCGACGAGGTGCGCATCGCCTACGTGCTCAAGAAGGAGGATCTCGCCGAGGCGGTCGAGGTCCTCGCCGCGGGCCTCGCGGCCTACCGCGCGGCGCGCGGGCTGGGAGAGCTCGCCGGAGCGCCGGCCGGAGCCCGGCGGTCGGACTTCTACTCTCCCGCCGTCTGACCGCTCCGCCGCGCCGCGCCTCGTGCCGCTTCTCCTCTACGGCGCCAACGGCTTCACCGGAGAGCTCGTGGCGCGCCAGGCGGTCGTGGCCGGCTTGCGCCCGATCCTGGCCGGGCGTGATGCGATCGGGGTCGGTGCCCTCGCCGCTCAATTGGGTCTCGAACATCGGATCGTGGGGCTCGACGATCCCGCGGCGCTCCGCCGGGCGCTCGCCGGCTGTCGAGCGGTGCTGCACTGCGCCGGACCCTACGCCTCGACCAGCCGGCCGATGGTCGACGCCTGCCTCGCGGAGCGCATCCACTACCTCGACCTGACCGGCGAGATCGCCGTGCTGGAGGCGATCTTCGCGCGCGCCGCTGAAGCGCGGCGCGCCGGCAGCGTGCTGCTGCCCGCGGTCGGATTCGACGTCGTCCCCACCGACTGTCTCGCCGCCGCCCTGCACGAGCAGTTGCCGGCGGCCGACGAGCTCGAGCTCGCCTTCGTCGCCGAAGGCGGCGGCTGGAGCCGCGGCACGATCGCCACCATGCTCGAGGGGCTGCACCTCGGCGGCGCCGCGCGGCGGGGCGGGCGGCTGATCGCCGAGCCGGTCGCCGCCCACACTCTCGAGCTCGACCTGCCGGTCGGCCGGCGTCTGGTGGCCTCGATCCCGTGGGGCGATCTGGCGACCGCGTGGCGCACCACCGGGATCCCGAACCTGCGGGTCTACGCCGGCATCGCTCCGCGGCGCCTGCGCTGGCTGCGCCGGGCGCGCTGGGCGACCCGGCTCACCGCGATCGGGCCGCTGCGTCGCGCCGCGCAGCGCTGGGTGCGCCGCCGGGTCTCCGGTCCCGACGCGGCGACGCGGGCGAGCGCCCGGACCTACGTCTGGGGGCGGGTGCGCGCCCCCGGTGGCGGCGAGCGGAGCGCGCTCCTCTCGACTCCCGAGGGCTACACCCTGACCGCCGACGCCGCGGTCGCCGCGGCGCGACGGGTGCTTCGGGGAGAGGTTCCCCCCGGCAGCTGGACGCCGGCCCAGGCGCTCGGCGCGACGTTCGTCACGATGCTGCCCGGCGTCCGCCGCGAAGCGGGGTAACTTTTCGCACCGCGCCGCGTAACAGGGACTGGAAGGCGAGAGCAGATTCTCCCTCCCCTTTCTCCTTGGGACAGGGCGCCGCGAGTCGGCGCCCTCTTTTTTTCCTCCGGGTCCGCCCGCCGGCTCCCGGGCTTAGAATTCGCGGTCATGCGTCGACTGTTGTCGATCCTCGCCTCGCTCGTCGCCTTGCCCCTCGCTTGGATGGCGCTCACCTCGCTCGCTCCCGGCTCCTCCGTCGCCGCCTGGGCGCCCTGTCCGCGCAACTGGGGCTGGCTTCCCGCCTATCTGCCGCGCCAGAGCCCGCTGGTGGCGCTCCCCTTCCGCATGGGAGACACGCGAGTGAAGGTCTGCTACGGCAGCCCGTCGCTCGCCGGTCGGACCATGCTCGGCGGCGACGCCGTGCCCTACGGCCGGCTCTGGCGCACCGGCGCCAACGAACCGACGACGATTCACGCCAACGGTCCGTTCCGTTTCGGCGAGCTCCAGCTCCCGGCGGGCAGCTACGCCATCTACACGATTCCGGGCGCCCGCGAGTGGCAGATCCTGGTCAACCGTTCCACCCGGCAGTGGGGGCTCGAGAGCGAGTACGACGACGCCGTGGCGCGCCAGGAGGTGGGCCGCTTCGCCATGGCGCCCGAGCACCTGGCGAGCCGCGTCGAGACGATGCGCTTCCGCGCCGAATCGTCCGCGACCGCCGCCGTCGACCTGGTCTTCGAGTGGCAGACCACCCGCCTGCGCATCCCGCTCGCCGAGGGCTACGGCGACATCGACTTCGAAGCTCCCTGACGGGAGCTAGATGACGCCGCGCGCCGCGAGCTCGGCGAGCTCGCCGTCGGAGAGACCGAGCTCGCCGCCGAACACCTCGCGGTTGTGCGCTCCGAGGTCGGGACCGGCCCAGTCGGTGCCGCCGGGAGTCGCGGTGAGACGGGGCAGCATCGCCGGCAGGGTGAGCTCGCGGCCGGCGACCGACAGCCGTTGAAAGAGATCCCGCGCCCGGTAGTGCGGGTCGTCGGCCATCTCGGCCACCGAGAGGATCCGCGAAGCCGGCACCTCCGCCTCGACCAGACGGCGCACGATCTCGTCCGCCGGCTGGGTGCGGGTCCATTGCATGATCGCCGCGTCGATCTCCGCCTGCCGCTCGACCCGGGCGGGGTTGCCGGCGAGGCTCGGGTCGGCGCCCAGGTCGGCGCGCCCGATCACCGCCATCAGGCGCCGGAAGTTGGAGCTGTTGTTGGCTCCTACCACCACCCAGGCGCCGTCGGCCGCGGGGTAGGCGTTGGACGGCACGACTCCCGAGATCGTCGCGCCGGAGGGGCCGCGCACCAGCCCGGCACCGGCGAACTCGGGAACCAGCGACTCGAGCACGTTGAACACCGACTCGAAGATCGCGACGTCCACCACCTGACCGCGACCGCTCGCCTGCCGGGCGGCGAGCGCGAGCAGGATGCCGAGCGCGGCGTGCAGCCCGGCGAGCGAGTCGCCGAGCGAGAGATTGGCGCGCACCGGCACCTCGCCCGGCACGCCGGTGAGGAACCGCAGGCCGCCGAAGGCCTCGCCCACCGAGGCGTAGCCCGGCCGCCCCGCGTAGGGGCCGCTCTGCCCGTAGCCCGAGACCCGGGCGTAGATCAGACGCGGCTGCTCGGCGAGCAGCCGTTCGGGTCCCAGGCCCCAGCGCTCCATGGTGCCCGGCTTGAAGTTCTCGATCAGAACGTCGGCTTGGGCGATCAACCGGCGGGCCAGGGCCCGCCCGTCGGCCGCCGCGAGGTCCAGCGTCACGCAGCGCTTGTTGCGCGCCAGCGAGCGCCACCAGAACGACACGCCGTCCTGGTCGAGCGCGCGCCAGCCGCGAATCGGATCGCCTTCGCCCGGCGGTTCCGCCTTGATCACGTCGGCGCCGAAATAGGCGAGCAGCGCGCCGGCGAAGGGGCCGGCGAGGAGCTGGCCGAGCTCGACCACGCGTAGCCCGGCGAGCGGGCGCGCGGGCACCGGCGGCGGTCCGTTCGCCGCGCTCAGGCCGGTCGCTCCAGGTGTCCGTAGACGCGGTTGAAGGCCGGCACCGCCATCAGCGTGGTCGCCACGGCCATCAGCACCAGGATGGTGAAGAGCGTCTGCGTGATCAGCCCCCGCTCGTAGGCGATGTTGAGCAGAATGAGCTCCATCAGCCCGCGCGCGTTCATCAGCGCGCCGATCGCCACGGCGTCGCGCGGCGACTCGCCGCTCCAGCGGGCCGCCAGACCGCAGGCGACCCCCTTGCCGAGCACCGCCGCGGCGAGAACCAGGAGCGCCACTCCCCACATCGCCGCCGAGTCGAGCAGCCCGATCGCGGTGTTGAGCCCCGAGTTGACGAAGAACATCGGCAGCAGGAGCACCGTGGTGAGTCCGCCGATGCGCTCCTCGAGGCGCCGCTGCAGGTCACCACGCGGCATCGCCGCGCCGAGCACGAAAGCGCCGAACACCGCGTAGATGCCGAGCGAGTCGGTGCACCAGGCGGCGAGCGAGAGCAGGATCAGGGTGACCGGCAGGATCAGTCCCTCTCTGGAGGGACGCGCCTCGAGCGCCGCATAGAGCCGCGCGAGGCCACGCCGGCCCAGCGTCAGCATGCCGAACAGGTAGACCGCGCCGCCGCCGATCGCGAGCAGGGCGATGGCCGCGTCGCCGGTGAAGCCGGAGAGGACGACCGCCAGCAGACACCAGGCGGCGGCGTCGTCGAGCGAGCCGGCGGCGAGGGCGAGCGTGCCGAGCGAGGTGCCGGCGAGGCCGCGCTCCGAGATGATCCGCGCCAGCATCGGAAAAGCGGTGATCGACAACGCCGCGCCGAAGAAGAGCAGGGCCTGGAGGGTCGACACTTCCGGGGCGAAGAGCGGGAACCGCGGCCGCAAGAGCAGGGCGAGGCCGATGCCGAGCAGGAAGGGGGTCGCGATGCCGGCCCAGGAGACCGCGATCGCGCTGCGCACGCGGTGGCGGATGAGCTCGAGGTCGAACTCGAGGCCGATCAGGAACATGTAGAGCGCGAGTCCGATCTGGGCGAGGACGTAGATCACCGCTCGGCTGGGCGCCGGAAAGAGCCAGGCCTGAGCCGCCGGCGCGAGCAGGCCGAAGAGCGAGGGCCCCAGCAGCACGCCGGTGATCATCTCGGCCACCACCTGCGGCTGGCCGAACGGGCGGACCAGCCAACCGACCAGCCGGCAGGCGGCGAGGATCACCGCGAGCTGCAGGAAGAGCTGCACCGAAAGCTGGAAGGGCGTCAAGCGGCTCGATCTCCGGGCGGCGGCAGTGCATCACTCTACAACGGGCCTCTCGCGCTCCGGTGGTACGCTCGCCTGGCGATCCAACGCATCGCCGACGACCATGCGCTTCCCGCTCGGACGCAAGCTCTTCCTCAGCCACTTCCTGGCCGTGGTCCTGGTCTCGGGGAGCGTCGGCACCTATTTCTTCCAGCAGGCCAAGACCAGCCTCCTCGAAAGCCTGCAGGCGCGGCTCCGGCAGAGCGCCAGCCTGCTGGCGCGCACCCTCGATGCACAGGAGCTCGGCGAACTCCTGACGCCCGCGGACGAGGAACGCCCGGAGTACGGCCGGCACCTCGCGCTGTTGCGCGACTTCCAGGCCGCAAACCAGGACGTCGCCTTCATCTACGTGATGCGCCGCGACGGGGACGCGGTGCGTTTCGTGCTGGACTCCGACCCCTCCACCGAGCAGGCCAAGCCAGGCGACCTCTATCGCGAGGCCCCGCCCACGCTGCTGCGCGGGTTCGACGGCCCCGCGGCGGACGATCGCATCCTCCAGGACCCCTGGGGCTACTTCCTCTCCGGCTACGCCCCGCTCAAGAACGGCGACGGCCGCTTCCTCGTCGGTCTCGACATGCGCGCCGACGAGGTGCAGCGGAAATTCCAGCGCATCCGCCTGGCGGGTGCCGTCTCCCTCGTCGCCTCGCTCGTTGCCGCGGCGCTGTTCAGCCGCCTGCTCTCCAGGCGCATCACCCGCCCGCTGACGCAGGTCATCCGTCGCACCGGCGAGATCGCGCGCGGCGAGCTCTCGGGAGAGGTCGCGGTGCACTCCGGAGACGAGCTCGAGGAGCTCGGCGGGGCGGTCGATCGCATGGCCGCGGAACTGCTCGAGAGCCAGCGCCGCCGGGACCAGGCCATGGACGAGCTGGCGCGGGTCAATGTCGGTCTCGAGACGCGCATCGAGGAACGGACCCGGCAGCTCTCCGCGGCGAACACCGCCCTGCTCGCGGAGATCGAGGAGCGCAAGCACGCGGAGGCGCGGCTCGAGGAGGCCGCCTCGAGCGATTTCCTGACCGGGCTGCTCAACCGGCCTGCGATGCTGCGGCTGCTCGACCTCGAGTCCGAGCGCATGCGGCGCACCACCGCGCCCTTCTCGGTCGCGCTCGCCGATCTCGACTCCTTCAAGCCGATCAACGACCGCTACGGCCACGCGGTCGGCGACGAGGTGCTGACCCTGCTCGCCGCGACGTTGCGTGGCGCGCTGCGCGGTCAGGACGCGGTCGGCCGCTGGGGCGGCGACGAGATCCTGATCTTCCTGCCCGAGACGCCCCTCGCCGGCGCGACCGAGGTGGCGGAGAAGATCCGTCATCGCCTCGCCGGCTCGACGCTCAAGGTCGACGAGGCCGAGCTCCGCCTGACCCTCAGCCTGGGCGTCGCCGAGGCGCGTCCTGGCGAGCCGATCGGCGAGGTCATCCGGCGCGCCGACCAGGCGCTCTACCGCGCGAAGCTCGACGGGCGCGATCGCGTCGC